>QEUY01000513.1 GCA_003577365.1 Chloroflexota bacterium
AGTGATGCCTTGCCGGGGGAAGCCCTGCTGTGGGCCAAACTGCAACAGGAGATCGAGCGGGCCGCGACGGCCTTTCCGGGCGTGGTGGGCGTGGCCGTGACGAGCTTGCGTCACGAGGCGGGCTGTGCGGTGCAGGCCGAGGAGGTCTTTCCGGCGGCGTCGACGATCAAGCTGCCCATCTTGGTGCAGTTGCTGATGCGCGCGCGCTCTGGGGAAGCCGACCTGGCGCAGCGGGTCACTGTGCCCGCCGCAAGCCATGTGCTGGGCAGCGGGGTCGTGGCCTATCTCGCCGGGCCGGTCACGCTCTCGCTGCTCGACCTGGCGATCCTGATGGTTATTGTCTCGGACAACACGGCGACCAATCTCTGTTTGGAGGTCGCGGGCCTGGGCGCGACCAACGCGCTGCTGGATCGGCTGGGGCTGCATCAGACGCGCGTGCGGCGCAAGATGATGGACCAGGTGGCGGCGGTGCGCGAGCTGGAGAATGTCGCCACGCCCGCCGAGTTGGTGCAGTTGCTGCGGCTGCTCGACGCCGGGCAGCCGGACCCGCAGGCCGCGGCGCAGGCGCTTGCGATCCTCAAAAAGCCCAAGGTCTATCTGCCGCGGCGGCCCTATGCGCTGGCGATCATGTCCAAATACGCGCAGTGCAGCGACGAGGAGCATGAGCAGGCGTTGATCGCGCTGGGGCGCATGATCCACCGTTGGATGGGCGTGCTGGATCGCAGCAACGGCTACGGGCGGGCCGTGTACGATGCGGCGTCCTGAGCGGGCACAAAGGAGGATATGATGGCGCAGCCGGAGACATTGGCGGCGGATCTGCAGCGCTACTTGGGGCAGAACGCCCTGGTGCGCGACGTGACCAATCTCAGCATGGGCTGGGAGAGCGATGTCTACGGTTTTGTGTTGGAGGACGTGGCGACGGGGCACGCCGAGGCGTGCGTGCTGCGGCTCTATTTCGGGGAGCACGGCGCGTACACGGCGGGCCGCGAGGCGGCGGCGCTGCGGCTGCTGCGCCGCGCCGGCTATCCTGTGCCGGAGGTGATGACGGCGGAGAGCGGGGCGGCTGCGTTGGGTCGCCCTTTTCTGATCATGGGGCGCGCGCAGGGGGAACTGCTCTGGTCGCCGATGCTGCTGCCGGGCGCGCCGCAGGCGCAAGCGCATATGACCCGCTTCTGCGGGCTGTTGGCGCAGCTTCACCGTCTCGATTGGGCGGCGCTGCCTGCGGCAGAACTGGCGCGGCTGCCGCGGCGCGATGTGGCGGGGCAACTGGCGTTTCTCGGCGAGATTGCACGGCGCTACTCGCTGGCGGGGATCGACGCCGGGATGTCGTGGCTGGTGGCGCGGCAAGATGCCGTTGCCGCCGTCCCCTTAGGGCTGATCCATTGGGATTTCCACCCGGCCAACGTGCTTTTTGCCCCGCCCGATCAGTACACGGTGATTGACTGGACGCAGGCCGAGGTCTGCGACCCACGCTTTGACCTGGCTTGGACGTTGGTATTGGTCGGGACGCAGGCAAGCTGGGACGCCGCTGACCGCATCCGGGCAGGCTATGCGGCGCAGGGCGGCGCGACCACTGCCGATCTGGATTACTTTGTGGCTGCCGCCTGTTTGAAGAGGCTGGTTTCCGTACTGATCGCGCTGGCGCACGGCGCGGAGAGGTTGGGGATGCGTCCCAGCGCCGAGGCGATCATGACGCAGCATCTGGACCGCATGGCTCAGGTCTATCGGCGCTGGTTGGAGATCACGGGGCTGCGGTTGGCGGAGGCCGAGCGGCGATTGGCCCCACATCTATGAGGTGCTAGAATCATCTCTAAAGGAGATGACTTACATGACGACAACCTTACCGCCGCGTGATCCTGACAGCCGAGTGGCGCAGCATTCGCAGCCGGGTGAGCATATGACGCCGGATGAGTTTCAGCGTTACGGCCATCTGCTGGTCGATTGGATCGCCGATTATTACCGCAATGTGGAGCAGTATCCGGTGCTCAGCCAGGTGCAGCCGGGGGAGATTCGGGCGCAGCTACCGCCCGACCCGCCGCAGACAGGCGAGCCGTTTGAGGCTATGCTGGCCGATGTCGAGCGCGTGATCCTGCCGGGGATCACCCACTGGCAGTCGCCGAACTTCTTCGCCTTTTTTCCGGCCAACACTTCCGGCCCGTCGATCTTGGGCGAATTGCTGTCGGCGGGGCTGGGCGTGCAGGGGATGCTATGGGCCACCAGCCCGGCCTGCACCGAACTGGAGACGCATGTGCTGGACTGGGTGGCGCAGATGTTGGAACTGCCCGGCCATTTCCTGTCAACCTCGACTGGCGGGGGCGTGATCCAAGAGTCGGCGTCGAGCGCGGCGCTGTGTGCTGTGCTGGCGGCGCGTGAACGGGCGACCGGTTTCGCCAGCAATGAGGTGGGCTGCGACGGCACGCTCACCGCCTACATCTCGACGCAGGCGCATTCTTCGATTGAGAAGGCGGTCAAGATCGCCGGGTTGGGACGTGAACGGCTGCGCTTGGTCGAGGTGGACGAGCAGTATGCGATGCGCCCTGGGGCGTTGGCGGCGCGCATCGCCGCCGACCGTGCCGCCGGGCTGACCCCCTGTTTTGTGGCGGCGACGATCGGAACCACGTCGTCTACGGCGATGGACCCGCTGCCGGAGATCGGCGCGATCTGCCGCGAGCAGGGGCTGTGGCTGCATGTCGACGGGGCCATGGCGGGCACGGCGGCGCTCTGCCCTGAATTCCGCTGGATGCAGCGCGGGCTGGAACTGGCCGACAGCTACTGTTTCAACCCCCACAAGTGGATGTTCACCAACTTTGACTGTGACTGTTTCTTTGTGGCAGACCGCGCCGCGCTGATCCAGACGCTGAGCATTCTGCCTGAATATCTGCGCAACCAGGCCACCGAGTCGGGCGCGGTGATCGACTATCGCGACTGGCAGGTGTCGTTGGGACGGCGCTTCCGCGCGCTCAAGCTCTGGTTTGTGATCCGCCACTATGGGGTGGAGGGCTTGCAGATGCAGATTCGCCGCCATGTGGCGCTGGCGCAGACGTTTGCGGGCTGGGTGGAGGCTGACCCGGATTTTGAGCTGGCTGCGCCTGCACCGCTGAGCCTGGTCTGTTTCCGCCACAAGGGCGGCGACGCCGTGAATCAGCGCATCGTAGAGCAGTTGAACCGCAGCGGCGCACTCTACCTGACCCATACAAAGCTGGACGGTCAGTACACGCTGCGCATGAGCATCGGCCAGACGCACACGGAGCAGCGCCATGTGGCGCAGGCTTGGGCGTTGATCCGCGCCGCGTCTCGCGGCTAACCACAGGAGGGATGTCTTGGATCCATTCTTCACGGCGCTCTATGCACGGTTACAGGAGATCCACGCCGGTTTGGACAAGGCGCTGGAGGGGTTGGATCAGGGAGCGTTGGATTGGTCGCCGGGGCCGGAGATGAACTCGTTGACGGTGTTGGCGACGCATGTGGCGGCGTCGGAACGCTACTGGATCGGCGATGTGGCCGGCGGCGAGCCGTCGGGCCGGGTGCGCGCCGCCGAGTTTGCGACGCGCGGCAAGGATGCGGCCGCGCTGCGGGCGCGGCTGGCCGAGGTGCTGGACCATTCGCATGGGGTGCTGGCGCGGCTGACGGCAGCCGACCTGGGGCGCGAGTGCTATGCGCCCATCCTCGGCGACACGCATACGGTGGCGTGGGCTTTGCTGCACGCCTTGGACCACGCCGCCGAGCATATGGGTCACTGCCAGATGATCCGGCAGTTGTGGGATCAGAGCCAGCGCGCGGCTGGTTAGCGATACACGATTCGCAAGGAGCATTCAGTATGCATGTGGTGGTGACGGGCGGGAGCGGCCGCGCCGGGACGTTTACGGTGCGCGAACTGGCCGAGGCAGGGCATGAGGTTGTGAATTTGGACAGCCGCCCGCCTGCGCAGCCGCTGCCCGGCGACTATATTCAGGTGGATTTGACCGACGCCGGCGAGGTCTATGATGCGCTGGCGCAGGTGAAGCCGGAGTGGGTCTGCCATTTGGCGGCGAACCCGTCGCCCGGCGGCTATCCGCGCCAGCAGACCTTTGCCAACAATGTGTTGAGCACCTATCACGTCATGCAGGCGGCGGGCGACAACGGGGTGACACGGTTGATCTATGCCGGGAGCGAGATGGCGACCGGCTGGCTGACGACCGAACAACTGCCGCCGCGCTTTCCCTTCAACGAGCAAGACCGGGTCGATTCGCCCAATGCCTA
>QEUY01000001.1 GCA_003577365.1 Chloroflexota bacterium
CGCCGCCCCCGCTGCGGCTGCTCGACGCCGAGCTGTTGGGCGCGCCTGGGGTGCAGTCCGCCTGCGACCATCCACCCGAAGCCGAGATGAACTGTCACGGCGCGGCCACCCAGCCCACTCTGGATGTGAAGCTCTCGGCCGCGACCTATGCGCGCTGGAGCCTGCAGTGGGATGTCGCAGATACGCCGCTGACCGGCGTCGAAACGCTGGCGCTGGAACTGGCACGTACCGGCGACCTCATGCCCAACCTCTACCTGGTGGAGCGAGGGGGCAACCGCGTGGGCGTCAGTTTAGCGCGCTTCTGGCCCGCCGACGGCGATGCAGGGGGCGTCGCCCAGGTGTATGTGCCGCTGCGTGAAGTCCGCACGCCCGAAGGGGTGCAGCCCGACTACGGCGCGCTCAACGCGCTGCAACTGGTCTTTGAATGGGCCGATATGGCGGGCAGCCTGACGGTCTACAGCGCCCGCTTTGTGCCGATCTGGTCACAGGCCGCGCCGCTTGACGAAACGAGCTATGCGCTGGCGGCTGGGCTGCAGATGCCGCCCGGTTTTGTGGCGCAGCCCTTGGCGCAAGACCTGGCCGGGATGACGCAGATCGAGTTCACGCCCGGCGGCGACATGCTGGTCAGCCTGCAAGACGGGCGCATCTGGTGGTATATAGATCGAGATGGAGATGGGCAGTATGACAGCCGGCGGCTCTACGCCACCGGCTTTCCCGAGGTGGTCGGGCTGCTCTATGACCCCCTGGACGGCGCGGTCTGGGTAGGAGGCCGCGGCCAGTTGGTGCGCACGCTGGACGGCGACGGCGACGGCGCAGCCGACCTCTTCGAGACGCGCATCAGCGGGCTGCGCTGGGGTCGCCACCAAAACAACGGCCTGGTCTGGAACCCTGACCCCGACCCTTTCAGCGGCGAGACGGGCGGTCACTGGATCTATTTTGGCCTCGGCTCAGTGGACGACCTGGTGGTGGGTGACCCGTTAAACGCCGCCGTGCTGCGCTTCCCACGCGACGGGCAGAGCGCCGCCGATCTACAGGTGGTCAGCCAGGGCAACCGCAATGCCTACGACCTGGTCTGGGCCAATCTACCTGTCTACCCGGACCAGCCGGGCGGGCCGCGGCAGT
This sequence comes from Chloroflexota bacterium, assembly GCA_003577365.1. Classification (GTDB taxonomy): domain Bacteria; phylum Chloroflexota; class Anaerolineae; order Caldilineales; family Caldilineaceae; genus QEUY01. Next base: position 1,123 of record QEUY01000001.1, read on the forward strand.
GGCAGCTCTTCGCCAGCGAGAACGGCCCCGACTTCAACGACGCGCCCGACGAGGTGAACCATATCCGCTGGGGCAAACATTACGGCTTCCCCGAGCAGTTTGGCCCGGTGACCCGCCCCGCCGCCGAAGGCGCGCCCTACAGCGGCCCCGTCTACGCCGTCGCACCCCATGCCAGCGCCGACGGCATGGCCTATATCGATCACCCCGCCTGGCCCGCCGAGTATCACACGCTCTATGTGACGCTCTTTGGCGAGGTCTTTAGCCCGGCACGGGTCGGCCATACGGTAGAACGCATCAACCTATACGGCGTGACACTCCCCGACGGCACGCTCACCTATCGAGGCGACCCAGCCGACTTTATCACCGGACTGGAGCGCCCGCTGCCGTTGGCGACCGGCCCCGACGGCCAGATGGTAGTGGGCGACTATGCCACCGGCGTGGTCTATCAGATCATTTACTCGCCTGGCTGATCGGCTCGCCCGCCACCAAGACGAGCGCGTCTCCCTCCAAGGCCCATTGTTGGGTGGGGGCCTCCTCGCGGCAGCAGTCCGGTGCACGCGGCCCGGCCCGCAGAACCTGGAAGGTAATCTGCTCGTCCGCAATGGCAAGCCCCTCGACCTGCACGCGGTCGCCGAGCAGTGCCGTTGCCAAGTTGTGCGGCGCGCCCTCTGCCAGACCGACGGCCGCCAGATAGATAAAGGTGCCACTGCCGCCGGAGCTTTCGGCCAAGATCACCGCGGCCTCGTCCACGCCGTCGCCGGTCAGGTCGCCATAGGCCACGGCGTTTGCCGCCAGCGTCACGGTAGGCCGCGAAGCGCCGCCGGCGACAAACGGCTCCCCCTCATAGCGCCCGTCGTGCAACGGCACCGGCTTATCATAGATGCCGGTATAGGTCGCGTTTTGCAGCGCGGTGAGTTCCAGGCCGGCGGGCGCGCCGCTCACGGTGGCTGCTGCCGCCTCGCTGCCGGCAGCAGGCGTCACCGGCGGGGCAGCGCAGGCCCCCAAGCCAAGCAGGAGAGCAAACAGTGCAGCGCCAACCAGTCGCATTCTCTTTCCCCTCTCGTTGAGACCTGCTGAAAACTAGCGTTGGCAACAAGCTAAATCCGCCCGCCCGGAGCCCGGAGCCAAAGCCTCCGGGCTAAAGGGCGACGCCCCCAAGGGGGGCTTGCGCGCCGGCGCGGTTTTCGGCGCACCTCGCGAAGTGGCGGCCGGTGCCGCTTGCGGCGCGCACGCTGTGACGCGCACAGGGTGACCCTCTCGGCGGCTGGAAAACCGCCGCTACAATCTGCCACTTAGGCGCGCGGACGCACAGACCGCGATGATAGGCTATCTGAGGACAAGGGGCAAATCAGCGCGCGCCGGGTTCAGGCGGCGTTGCAGGTCCAGGCGCGGGGGGGGACGCTGCCCCCGCGGAGGGAGCAGCCGAGCGCGTGGCGCGCAGCGCGGCCAGCCTTTGATCCAGGGCGTTGATCTTGCGGCTGAGGGCTTCGATCTCGCGGCGGGTGGGCACGCGCAGCCGCCCCCACAGCGCATCGACTCGGCTGCCGCGCGCACTGTCGCCGTCCATCGCCAGAGCAGGGTGCTGATGGTGTAGGTCATCTACCCAACGCTCCAGTTCTTCTTGGGCAAGCTCCGGGGTGACGCCGGGCGTCATGTCGCCGCGTTCGCCCAGCCGCTCGACAAAGTCGCGCGCCTCGTCGGCGGTCAGCGCCAGCGCACCCAGGCTCATCAAGAGCAGGCGGCGCACATTTAAAAAGAGGTTGGCGCACTGCACAACGGCAGTATCGACGCTCGCAGCGTCAACGCCCGCCGTATCAACTTTTTCGGCCACATTTCCGCCGGGGCGGTCTATGGCCGGCGCCGCGCCGGGCGCGGGCGGCTGCTCCGCCTGCGGCGTCTTGTCGTCCTCAGTGGCCGTTGGCTCAATGGCCGTTGGCTCGGTTGCCATTGGGTTGTCTCGTCCTTGCTCTATCAGATCCCCATCTGCCATGCTCTGTGTGGGCTGCCCTGATCCTAGACAAGACATCTTCTGGTGGAATTCTGGCTGAATCAAACGGCGCGGCCAACACGTGATACCCGCGCCCTACTGCACTGTGACGAGCGGGCGCAACTGCTCCAGCGTGGCCGGGCCGATGCCGGGGACGCGATCCAGATCGTCGACGGACGTATAGGGCCGGTTGGCAATGATCGCCTGCGCCTTACTGGGGCCGATGCCGGGCAGCGCCTCCAGTTCGGCAGCGCCGGCCGTGTTGACGTTGACCAGCCCACCCCCGGCCTCCGGCAGCAGGATCGGCGCGGCACGGCTCTCGCCGGAGACGCCGACGGCAGGCGGGGTCGCGCCCTCGGCCCGGCTCGGCACATAGACCTGCGCGCCGTCCCACAACGCCGCGGCCTGGTTGACGGCGACCGCGTCGGCATCCGGCGACAAGCCGCCGGCAGCCTCCAGCGCATTCACCACGCGTGCGCCGGCAGGCAGCGTATAGACGCCCGGCTGCAGCACCGCGCCGGCGACATGCACCACGACGGGCGCAGGCGTCGGCGATGGGGTGGGCAGCAGCGGGTCGAACGCCGGGTCGAGCAGGGGGGCCACGGTGGGCGGCAGTTGGATCGCGATCGGCGGCGGGCTGGGCCGATCCCAGAGCAGCAGCGCGCCGCCGCTCAGCAGCGCACCCGCCAGCAGCCCTGTGAGCAGCATGCTCCACTGGGGCCGCGGCGGCGCGTCTGCCGACGGCGACATGGGCGTTTGAGGCGCGGGGCTGGGCGGGCGGGGAGATGCGGGGGATGGGCACATGGCGAGATCCTTGCGGGGCTAGGCGCTTCCTTGGGAGCGGGCCAAGACGCTCTGCCCCAGGTGAACATAGAGTTGGTCGTCGTTCATGGGGTGGTTGAGGCCGCCGCGCACATCGCGGTAATAGCGTTCCAGCGGCAGGCTGCGGCTCATGCCTGCGCCACCCACCACGCGCATACAGGCGTCGACGGCGGCCACGGCGTTGTTGGTGGCGGTATATTTGGCGACGAGGATCGATTCGGCCAGGGCGTCGCGGCAGTCGGGACGTTCATCCCACAGCGCCGCCGCCTGATAGAGCAGCACGCGCCCCTGGTGCAACAGCAGCTCGGCCTGGCCCAGCCGCCGCTGGATGCTCTCCAGTTCGGCGATCGGTTTGCCCAAAGCGGTGGGAACACGTTCATGGGCATAGGCGGCGGCGCTGCGCAGCGCCGCCGCCGCCACACCCAGATAGACGGCGCTGAGGGTGAGCGGGAACCAGGCATTGGTGCGCGGCTGGCCGCCTTTGCCGCCGGCGGGGATCAGGTTCTCGGCGGGTACAAAGACGTCGTGCAGCAGCACGTCATGGCTGCCGGTGGAGCGCATCCCCATGGCGTCCCAGGTCTCGACGATCTCGACGCCCGGCCCTACTTCGACCACAAAATTGCCGTTGGCGGCGCTGCCGTCCTCACGCGCCGCCAGGATCACCATATAGTCGAGCGCCGGGCTGAGGCTGGCGAAGTTCTTGCGCCCATTGATCAGCCAGCCCGCGGGGCGGTCACCCGTGGCGGGCACGGGTCGCGCCGTGGTTTTGGGCCTGCCGCCGCGGCTGGGGCTGCCCAGTTCCGGCTCGCTTGCCAGGGCGTTGATCAGCGCGCCGCGCTGCACCGCGGCCTCACAGACGCGGCGAAAGAGCGGCTGCGGCCAGTAGCGGCTCTCGGCGGCGCTGCCCAAGGTCTGCATATGCATGGTGACGCTGAGCGCGGTGCTGCCGTCGCCCACGGCCAGCGCCTCCACGGTGCGCAGTGTTTCTAGCAGGTTGGCGCCCCAGCCGCCCAATTCTGCGGGCACGATCAAGCTGGGCAGCCCGGCGGCGCGCACCTCGTCGATGTTTTCAAAAGGGAAGCTGCCGGCGCGATCATGCTCGGCGGCGCGGCGGCTGAAGCTGGCGGCCAGCCTGCGCGCAATGCCGATAAACCGCGCCTGCCGCTCGGTGATGGGGTAGATCATGGGGTCAGTGTCTAGCCATTCACAAACTAGGACTTACGCAAAATCGACGTAAGATTTCGACACGAAATCGTGCACGCCACGAGTTGCACCGCAAACCGCACCTACACCATAGCCTGGCCGGGTTCGGACGCGGTTGTGGCTATGAGCCATCCCGGAGTTGGCTGCCGGTCCGCCCGCCCGGAGCTAACGCTGCCGGGCTAAAGAACGACGCCCCCAAGGGGGCTTTCTTGTAGATGCGGTTAGAAAACCGCATCTACGCTTCTCTTTGCTCTGGCCTTTGCGTCCTTGGCGTCCTTTGCGGTGAATCCTCTGTGATCTTTCTGTGATCTTATCGGACTGCGGCCATCTCCTGCACGGTCTCGATCACGGCGCGGATATGCGCGTCGGGCGTGTTGGTCGGGATCACACAGCCCGGCCCGACCAAGATGCGCCGCCCGCCGGTCTGCTCGACGGCGTCGCGCGCCTGCCAGCGGATCTGGTCGATCGGCCCTTCGGCAATCGTCACCTGGTCGTCGATGCCGCCGACCAGCAGCCCGTCGAAGCGGCTCTGTGCCTCCTTCAGGCTGGGCCAGGTCAAGCGGTCGTGCCAGTTGATCATCTCGACCGGATAGCTGGCGGCCAGGTCGAACATGATGTCGAAGCCGTGGACATGCAGCATATTGATCGTCTCGTCGCTGCGGATGGCGTTGAGCACTTTGATGTCATAGGTCGCGCCGAACTCGCTGTACTCCGCCTCGCTGAAGAGGCGATAGCTGGCCCCCTGCGTGGCGAAAAAGACGCCGTGCGCGCCCGCCTGCAAACAGGCCTGGGCAAAGCGGATCGTCACGTCCGCGATGATCTCCAGCCCCTGCTTGAGCAGGTCGGGGCGCAGCCGCATATCGCCGTGCACGCGGTCGCCCGCCAGCTTGATCGCCGTGGTCAGCGGGCTAAAGATGGTCTGCAGAATGGGCACGCTGCCCTTGAGTTCCTCGGCGGCCAGGCGGATGGCCTCCACCTCCTGGCCGAGTGCGCCCTTGTGCGGGTCGAGCGTCGCCAGCTTGGGCCATTCTTCCGCCTGGGTCAGCCCCGGCTTGGTGGAGATGCGGTTGCCGCGGAAGCCGGGGTTATAGACCGTCTGCGTGCCCCAGTCATGCACGCCGTACATGCCGGTGGGCATAAATTTGACCAGGTCAAAGTCATATTGGCGCTGCCAGCGCACCATGGCGTTGGCAAGCCCTTGGGCGGTTTCATCCTCGACCGGCCAGTGCCGCCACAGGCTGACAGGCACGCGGTCGACCTCTTCGCCCTTGAGCGCGGCCCGCACGCGCTCCCAATGGTTCATGCTGGATGTCACGAGATTCCTGCTCCTTTCGGTTGCAGCGACCGGCGCTTATCAAGCGCCGGTCACTTCTTTGCTCATGGATAGAGCTAAATGGATTTCTGCCGCCGCGGGTCCAGCACATCGCGCAGACCGTCGCCCAGCAGATAGACCCCCAGCACCAGCAGCATGATCGCCAGGCCGGGGAAGATCGAATACCAGGGAGATTGGGACATATAGCCGCGCCCGATGCTCAACATCGACCCCCACGACGGCGCGGGCAGCGGCACGCCCAGCCCTAAAAAGCTCAACGACGATTCGAGCAGCACTGCGCCCGCAAACGAAACCGTCATCTGCACGATGATGGTCGCCAGGCTGTTGGGCAAGATGGTGCGAAACAAGATGCGGCGGTGCGGCGCGCCGATGGCGCGCGCCGCGTCCACATAGTCTTTGTGCTTTTCGGCCAGCACATTGGCGCGCGCCAGCCGCGCAAAGATCGGGATGTTGACGATCGCCACGGCCAGCATGGCATTGCGCGCGCCCGGCCCCAACACCGCCAGGATCACAATCGCCAGCAGGATCGCCGGGAAGGCCAGCAGCGCGTCGAAGAAGCGCATGATCACCGCGTCGAACCAGCGCGACTCATAGCCGGCGACGGCCCCCAGCGTCACGCCGACCAGCGTGGCAAGCGCCACCGAGACGCCGCCCACGGCAAAGGCCACCCGCCCGCCAAAGAGCACCCGGCTCCAGATATCGCGGCCAAACTCGTCGGCCCCCATCGGATAGGCCGCCGAAGGCGCGGCAAAGCGGTCGGCGCTGTGCATCGCCACCGGGTCATAGGGGGCCAGCCAGGGCGCGGCCAGCGCCAGCGCAGCCATAGCCAGCACCAAGATCAGCCCCGCCATTCCTGTGCGGTGGCGCACAAAGGCGCGCAGCGCGGCGCGGGTGAGGCTCTCTTGGGGTTGGCGCTCCACAGCCAGATCAGATGTCTGGGTCTCGCGCAGGCTGAGATTGGCTGTTGACATAGGATCGCTAGCCCTGATCCAAACGGATGCGCGGGTCCAACCAGCCGTAGGTCAGGTCGGTGAGCAGGTTGACCAGCAGAAAGGCCAAGACAATCAAGAGCACGTTGGCCTGCAAAAGCGCATAGTCGCGCCATTCGATGGCTTGGATCGTAAGCCGGCCCACGCCGGGCCAGGCATAGATCGACTCGATGATGATCGCGCCGCTCAACAGGTCGCCCAGTTGCAGCCCAAAAACGGTGACGACCGGGATCAGCGAGTTGGGCAGCGCATGACGCCAGATCACCCGTTTTTCGGCCAAGCCTTTGGCGCGCGCTGTGCGCACATAGTCTTGGTTCAAGACCTCCAGCAGCGACGAACGCAGATAGCGCACCAGGTTGGCCGCCACCCCAATGCCCAGCGTGAAGGCGGGCAGGATCACCGACTTGGCCCACAGCCCCGGCTGCTCTACCAACGAAGGCCGGCCCGAAGGCGGCAGCCAGCGCAGCTCTTGGCTGAAGAGCATGATCAAGAGGATCAACAGAAAGAAGCCGGGCATGGCAAACGACAGCGCCGAAAAGCCGGTGGTGATCACGTCGATCGTCGAACCGGGCCGCAGCGCCGCCAGAATCCCCAGGGGCAGGGCGATAAGCAGCGCGATCACCCCCGACACCAGCGCCAGTTCCACAGTGGCCGGGACGCGCTGGGCAATCATCTTGCCCACCGGGTATTTGTTGATGTAGGAGACGCCCAGGTCGCCGCTGAGCACATTCTTGAGCCAGATGGCATACTGCGTCCACAGCGGCTGATCCAGCCCCATGCGCGCCTCGAGCGCGGCCAGTTGTTCGGGCGTGGCGTTTGGCCCGGCGACGATCTGGGCAGGGTTGCCCGGTATCAGATGGATGATCGAGAAGACGGCGACCGAGACGAGTAACATCACCGGCACCATCTGCCACAGCCGCTTCAGCGCATAGATGCCCACAGGCTCAACTCCTTAAGAGGGGGAGTAGGGAGTAGGCAGATAGGCAGTGGGGGCAGAACTAGAAGGGTTACTCTCTGCTTTGGCCTTTGCGTTCTTTGCGGCCTTTGCGGTGAAATCCTCTGTCCCACTCCCTACTGCCCACTCCCTATCTGCCTACCGATCCAGCCAGGTCTCGCCCAGCCAGAGCAGCCCGTCCATATCGACGCGGAAGTCCTGAACCTCGCTCTTATAGGCATGGACGGTCTGATCCCACACGGTGGGGATGGTCCACGCCTGTTCCAGCAGGATTTCCAGCGCGCGGTGATAGTGTTCCTTGCGCGCTGCCTGATCGTTTTCCTCGCGCGCTTGCAAGATCACCTGCTCATATTCCGGGAACCAGTCGTCCTGGTTTTCGGTGATGCCGAAGAAGTTGCGGAAGGGACGGCAGCAGGCCGCGCCTTCGAACAGACCGCTAGGGTCGACCGTGGCGTCGCCGGTGGCGTGCGAGACGATCGAGAAGTTGCTGTCGAAGAGCAGCGGCCAATATTGCGGCAGCTCGGTGGGTACTAGCTCCACCTGCACGCCGATGGCCGCCAACTGCTGTTGGAAGACCTGGGCCTGGTCCAGGTGGGGGCCGCCCGTGCCGCGGATCAACATCTGCACCGAGAAGCCATCCGGGTAGCCGGCCTCGGCCAGCAGCGCCTTGGCCTTTTCGGGGTCATAGGTGTAGTAGTCTTCCAGGTCCGGCGCATAGGCCCAAGAGGTCTTGGGATAGGGTACCAAGAGCGGCGTGGCTTGGCCGTGGAAGGCGGTCTCGGAGATCTCCTCGCGGTTGATCGCATATTGGAAGGCCTGGCGCACCTTGACGTTGTCAAAGGGCGGCGCGTTGACATTCATAATGAAGGCATAGAAGGTGAAGCCTGCCGGCGCCTCGCCGACGACCATGCCCTCTTCCTGGGCCAGCCCTGCCTTTTCACTCAGCGGAACGCCCACCAAGGCGTCGATGCTGCCGGACTTCAGATTCACCAAGCGCGCCTGCTCGTCGGGGATCGGCTTGACGACGATCTTGTCGAGATAGGGCAGCCCCTCGCGCCAGTAGTCCTCAAAGCGCTCGGCGGTCATGCTGTCGCCGGGGATCCATTCGATGAATTTGAAGGGGCCGGTTCCCACAGGCACGGTGTCAATCGTCTCGGCGGCCTCCTGCGGGAAGATATAGAGGCGCGCGATGCCGTCGAGCTGCGAAGCCGTGTGCTCGCTGTAGTTGATCTTGACCGTGTAGTCGTCGATCTTCTCAGCGCCGGTGCAGGTCTGGAAGCGGTCGCTCAGGTGATGGCCGATCTCCGTATTGCGCGCATAGTCGACCGACCAGACCACGTCGTCGGCGGTCAGCTCGCGCCCGTTGTGGAACTTGATCCCTTGGCGCAGATGGAGCGTGACCGATAGCCCATCCTCGCCTTCTTCCCAAGATTCGGCCAGCCAGGGTTCAAAGTCGCCGGCGTCGCTGATACGGATCGGCGCTTCGAAAAAGACCGGCTTGATCTGGGCGTTGGTCACGTCATAATAAGGGTGGAAGGTGACGAAGTCGTCACCCAACGACAGCGTAAGCGTGCCTCCCGCCTTGGGGCCGGCAGGGGCGGCGGCTTCGCCTGCGGCAGGAGCGGCGGGCTGGGCCGCAGGGGCGCAGGCCGCCAACAGCAGCACAGCCAACAGCAACAGAGTCGTCAACGTCGTGCGTTTTTGCATACCATTCTCCTCATGGATAGTCTCTGCGTGACAGTTTCTGCGTGACAGTTCCTAAGCTCTATGTGAGTCCCTGCCGGATACCATCGCTTACACTTGGGTCTGCGCAGGGCGACGCCCACCGCACGGATCTCATGACCGGGGGACAGGTTGCGGAACAGGCCGATCTCAAAACGCTGGACAACCGGCGGGGGCCGGTCGATGCCCCGCCCGCACACGCGTTTTTACGATGGCTTGTTCCCACTGGTTCGGATGACAGTTCTGATGGCGCGCCCTATTCTAACCAAAGACGCGCACTCCAACAAACGCTTACAACGGTGCGAGCAGGGCGCGGCGACGGCCCATTCACTCAACCTGTTTGGCAGTGGTTTGGCTAGACCGGCTCGACAAAACCGGTTCAGCAAACCAGATACGGCCTCCGGCGCAGGATGCATCGCCGCGCAAAGCATGTTAGACTTCCATGCAGATGCCGGCGTAGCGATGCAGACCCGCACAGCCGGCAGCCCTGCGGCCCAGCATGGAGGGTCGGCGGCTGGGAGCCGATGACCGGCACACAGCAGGTTGAGTTAACGGGCCTTCGTACAGGGGCAGGTACAGGGGCAGGTACAACAACCGGCGAGGTAATAAGCAGGGGCCAGGCAGAGGGCAGCACGGTGGGAGGTATGACGGGGCAGAGACACGGCGCGCGACAGAGCTTCGGGAGGCGCTGCCGGCGCAAGAGCTAGATGCTGCATGGGGTTTCCTCGCTGGTTGGTACGATCACGATACGAGCAAAATCATGATACGATCACAGACGAACATCCATACACGGATATCCGCCGGCGCAGCCGCCGGCTAGGGCAGTATACGAGCCGCCCCGCTTCCTGTCAAAGATGACCGATCTACGAGCGTGTTTTTACAAGAACGTTTTTGCGAGAGTGCGCTATGGACAACCCAATTGACAGCCGGCACAGTGACCAACACAGTGACCAACACGGTGACCGGCGTGATGAGATGAAGATCCGGGTCCTGGTGGCAAAGCCAGGGCTAGACGGCCATGACCGCGGCGCCAAGGTGGTGGCGCGCGCCCTGCGCGATGCCGGGTTCGAGGTGATCTACACCGGCATCCGCCAGACGCCGCAGATGATCGCCGAGGCCGCCCTGCAAGAGGATGTCGACGTGGTGGGGCTGAGCATCCTCAGCGGCGCGCATCTGACGCTCTGCCCCAAGGTGGTCGATCTGCTGCGCGCCCAGGGCCAGGGGCAGGTCGTCGTGGTGGTCGGCGGGATCGTGCCCGACGAGGATATCCCCGCGCTGCAGGCGGCGGGCATCCGCGCCGTCTTTGGACCGGGGACCTCCACCCAAGAGATCGCCAGTTACATCCGCCAGGCCGTGGCCCAGGCGCATCCGATGGACAACTAAATGGGCCGCCAGATGGACAGCCCAATGCAGATGCGCCGGCACGCCGCGTCGCCGGCGGCGTTGGCCGAAGGGGTGCTGGCGGGCGACCGGCTGCTGCTGGCGCGCGCCATTACCCAGGTGGAGAACGAACAGCCCGACGCCCACGCCCTGCTGGCGCAGCTCTACGCGCACAGCGGGCGCGGCCACATCATCGGCATCACCGGCGCGCCCGGAACCGGCAAATCGACCCTGGTCACCGCCTTGGCGCAGACCTTCCGCAGCCGCGGCGAGACGGTGGCGATCGTCGCCATCGACCCCACCAGCCCCTTTACGGGCGGCGCGATCTTGGGCGACCGTGTGCGCATGCGTGGCCTCAGCGGCGACGCCGGGGTCTTTATCCGCAGCATGGCGACGCGCGGCAGCCTGGGCGGGCTGAGCAAGACCACGGGCGACGTGGTCACGCTGCTGGATGCGGCAGGCTATCAGCGCATTCTGGTCGAGACCGTCGGCGTGGGCCAGGCCGAGGTCGAGATCGCCAGCATGGCGCACACCACGCTGGTGGTGGAAGCGCCCGGCCTGGGCGACGAGGTACAGGCGATCAAGGCGGGCATCCTGGAGATCGCCGATATCCTGGTCGTCAACAAGGCCGACCGGCCCGGCGTGGAAAAGACGGTGCAGGCGCTGGAGATGATGCTAGAGTTGGAGTATGGCAGCAGCCGTCTGGTGCGCCATGAGGGGCAGTTGATGCGCGTCGAATCGCCGAGCGCCCCCGGCCAGGCGCGGCCTGCCGACGACTGGCGCGTCACGGTGCTCAGGACCATCGCTGCCGACGGCACGGGCGTCGCCGCGCTGGGCGAGCGCATCGTGGCGCACCGCGCTTGGCTGGAGACATCCGGCGAGTTGGCCGTGCGCGAGCAGTTGCGCGTGGCGCGCACGCTGGAAAACATCCTGCGCGCCGAGTTAAACCGGCGGCTGCTGGCGCGCTTCCCCGCGGGCAGCCTCGACGGGCTGGTCGAAGCCGTACATACCCGGCACACCGACCCCTACAGCGCGGCCCAAAGCCTCTTGGCGGCATGGTAGAGAGACGGCCCGCGATCCCAGCAAAAACCGCTATGCCGTTTCGCAATCCCCTTGCAGCACTGCTATACTGGTCTGCAATCCAGCCGCACAGCATCCCTTGCCACCCCACGCCTGAGGAGGGTTCATGAGTGACATCAAATTCGGCACCGACGGCTGGCGCGGGCGCATCGCCGACGACTACACCTATGCCAATGTGCGCCGGGCCGCGCAAGCCTTTGCCGCCTATTTGACGCAGAGCGGCGCGCCCGCGGGCGGGCAGCCGGGCAGCGTGGTCGTGGGCTATGACAGGCGCTTTTCGGCAGAACATTTCGCCGCCGCCGCCGCCGAAGTCTTGGCCGCCAACGGCCTCAAGGTCTTTCTGACGCAGACGGCAACGCCGACACCGGTCATCTCCTACAGCGTGCCTGCCAAGGGTGCGCTGGGCGCGGTCAACATCACCGCCAGCCACAACCCGCCGGAGGACTGCGGCTTCAAGGTGCGCGATGCCCACGGCGGCGCAGTCGACCCTGCTGGCCTCAGCCGCATCGAAGCCCACATCCCCCCGGCGCAGGAGCTCGCCGCCATCCGCCGCCTGCCGCTGGCCCAAGCCATAGACAAAGGCCGCGTCGAGGTCTTTGACCCCAAGCCCGCCTATCTGGCCCACCTGGCCGACCTGATCGACGTGCAGCCGATCAAGGATGCCGGGCTGAAGATCGTGGTGGATGCCATGTGGGGCAACGGCGCGGGCTGGCTCAGCGAGATCCTGGGCGGCGGCAAAACCGAGATCGTCGAGGTCCACGCCGAGCGCAACCCCATCTATCCGGAGATGAAACGGCCCGAACCGATCCCGCCCAACGTGGACGCGGGGCTGGCCGTGGGCCGCCAAGTGGGGGCCGACTGTGTCTGCATCATGGACGGCGACGCCGACCGCTGCGGCTTTGGCGACGAGCACGGCGAGTTTATCGACCAACTGCGCGTCTATGCGCTGCTGGCCTATTACATGCTGGAGATCCGCGGCTGGCGCGGCCCCATCGTCAAGACGATCAGTACGACCTCGATGCTGGACAAGCTGGGCCAACGTTATGGCGTGCCGGTGGTCAACACGGGGGTAGGGTTCAAATATGTCGCCCCGGCCATGATCGAACATGACGCCATGATCGGCGGCGAGGAGAGCGGCGGCTATGCCTTCCGCCGCCATGTGCCGGAACGCGACGGCATCTTGGCGAATCTCTATCTGCTCGACTTTATGGTGCGCACCGGCAAGACGCCGACCCAGTTGCTCAAGCGGCTGTTTGATACGGTGGGCGCGCACTACTATGACCGCATCGACACACGCGTCACCGACAACGCCGTCAAGGCCGCGGCCAAGGCCAAGCTCGACGCCGCCCAAGCCGGCGGGCTGACGCTCGGCGGCCATCGCGTGGTCGACAAGGTAACGCTCGACGGCTATAAGTTTGTCATGGACGACGGCGGCTGGCTGCTGGTGCGCTTCTCCGGCACCGAGCCGCTGATCCGCGTCTACACCGAGACGACCGACCGCGCCGCCGTCCCTGCCATCCTGGCCGATGGGCTAAAGCTGGCAGGGTTATAGGCGGTGAACAGGCAGGCAGTGCCGCCTCTGGCGGCTGTGCCTACCCCCTATTTCCCATATGCAAGCCGACCTACTTTAGACGCAGCGGCCTCTGTGATAAAATGAACAAACGCCTTTGGCACAATCTTTGGCGCGTTTTTGATGAGGGATTGCACAGCACATGTCCAGTTCGCGCAGCACGGCCCCGCTGGTCGATAGCCACTGCCATCTCGACCTGGCCCCATTCGACGAAGACCGGGCCGAGGTCTTGGCGCGGGCGCGTGCCGCCGGTGTGCAGGCCATCGTCGTGCCGGGGATCGACCTGGCCCAGTGTCGCCGGGCCTTGGCCTTGGCCGAGTCGCAGCCGGGCGCGGCCCAGCCCGAACTCGCTATCGCGCTGGGCATCCACCCCAACAGCAGCGACGGCTGGACGCCCGACGCGGCGGCAGAGTTCGCCGCGTTGGCGCGCAGCCCCAAGGTGGTGGCCTACGGCGAGATCGGGCTGGACTACTACTGGGACAAGGTCCCCCGCGCCCGGCAGTGGGCTGCGTTTGAAGCGCAGTTGGCCTTGGCCGCCGAGTTGGGTCTGCCCGTGATCATCCACAGCCGCGACGCCAACGACGACGTGGCCGCGATCTTGGCGGCGTGGGTGCAGGGCGCGAGCTTTGCGGCGTCGCCGCTGGCGGCGCGCCCCTTTGCCGGCGTGCTCCATGCTTTCAGCGGCGATCTGGCGCTGGCCCAGGCCGCCTATGATTGGAACTTTGTGATCAGCCTGGGCGGGCCGGTGACCTATAAAAACGCCCGCACGCTGCACGCGCTGGTTCCGCACCTGCGGCTCGACCGGCTGATGCTGGAGACCGATGCCCCCTATCTGACGCCACATCCCCATCGCGGCAAGCGCAACGAACCAGCCTATGTGGCGCTGGTCTGCGCACAGATGGCGCGGCTGAGCGGGGTGACGCCGCAGGAGATCGCCCAGACGACGAGCGCGCTGGCCGGGCGCTTTTTTAGCTTGACGATCGCGCCGGTCGAGCCGCAGACGGCGCTGGGGGGAGGGCAGGCGAGCGGGTGATGAGCGTAAAAGCGGCGATCGATATTGGCAAGGTGCTGCAGCCCGTGCAGGCCGACCTGGCGCGCGTCGAAGCCAAGATGAAAAGCGTAGAGACATCGCTCTTTGCCCCGCTGGCGGTGGCCTTTGTAGATTTGATCGGCAGCGGCGGCAAACGGCTGCGCCCGGCGCTGGCGCTGATGGCGGCCAACGCCGGCAAGGCCGATCCCGCGCCCGCGCTCGACAGCAGCGTCATCGCGCTTGCCGCCTCGGTGGAGATGCTGCACACCGCGACCCTGGTACATGACGACGTGATCGACGGGGCGCTGCTGCGCCGCGGCGCGCCTACGCTCAACGCCATCTGGAACCGGGGCGCGACGGTGCTGGCGGGCAATTTTATGTTTGCGCGCGCCGCGCTCTTTGCCGCCGAGACGGGCAACATGCGCGTGATCCGCATCTTCAGCGACACGCTGGAGACGATCGTCAACGGCGAACTGCGCCAACTGCTGGCGCGCCACAACTTCCACCAGGTTAAAGACGACTACTACCAGCGTATCTATGCCAAGACGGCCAGCCTCTTTTGCGCCGCCACCGAAGCGGGCGCGGTGCTGGCCGGTCTGCCCGAAACGCAGATCCAGCATCTGCGCAGCTTTGGCTACAATCTGGGCATGGCCTTTCAGATCGTGGACGACATCCTCGATTTTACCGGCGACGAGGCCACGCTGGGCAAACCCGCGGGCAGCGACCTGGCGCAAGGCACGTTGACGCTGCCCTTCTTCTACTTCCTGCAGGCGCTGCCTGCGCCGGAACAATTGATAGCGCAGATGGATGCGGCGGTGGCCGAAGCCGACGCCGGCGACGAGCAGCCCTGGCAGGCCCTGGTGCCGCATCTGGTGCGCCAGGTGCGCGCCGGTCCGGCCATCGGCGCGGCGCGGCAGGAAGCCGCCGCTTTCTTGGCGCAAGCGCGCACCGATTTGGCTGCGCTGCCCGACACACGTTTTCGCTTCGCCATGCTGGAGCTGTGCGACTTTGTCGTCCAACGCACCTACTGACCCGCGACTCCCGCTGCGCCCAGCTTCCCCCCAAGCCTCCGCCCCGCTCGACCCGGCCCCGGTCGACCTGTCGATCCTCATCGTCAGTTGGAATGTCTGGGAGCTGCTGCGCGCCTGTCTACACAGCATCGAACAGGCCAGCAGCCCGCGCCCCGGCCCGCCGGACGTGCGCGTCTTTGGGCCAGAGGGGCGCGCCACGCTGGAAGTGATCGTCGTGGACAACGCCAGCCACGACGCCACGCCGGACCGGGTGGCGGCGCGCTTCCCCTGGGTGCGGGTGATCCGCAGCGCCACCAACTTGGGCTTTACCGGCGGCAACAACCTGGGCTATGCCGCCAGCCGAGGCCGCTTTATCTATTTCCTCAACCCCGACACTGAACTGGTGCAGGACCGGCTCCATGGCGACAGCCTGTGGGAACTGTATCACGCCGTGGCGGACGACGCGACGGTGGGGCTGGCCGGGCCGCAGTTGCGCTATGGCGACAACAGCCTGCAGAGCAGCCGCCGCCGCTTTCCCACGCCGTTGACCGGCTTTTTTGAAAGCACCTGGCTGGGCCGCGCCTGGCCCGGCAACCCCTGGGCGCGGCGGCTGCACATGGCCGGCTGGCCCACGGCCTTTCGCCACGACGTCGATTGGGTGGTGGGCGCGGCCATGCTCGCCCGGCGCAGCGCGCTGGAGGCCATCCGCCAAGCCGAGTACGCCGGGCCGTTCGACGAACGTTTCTTTATGTACAGCGAAGAGTTGGATCTCTGCCGCCGTCTGAAGGCCGCGGGCTACCGCGTGGTCTATGTGCCGGAGGCGTGGGTGGTGCATCACGAAGGGCGCAGCAGCGGGCAGGTGGTCGCCGCCCGCCATCTCCACTTCAACCGCAGCAAACTGCTGTACACTGAAAAAGTCTTTGGGCCGCGCTGGGCCACGGCGCTGCGCCGCTATCTGCTGCTGGAATATCGCCTGCAACTGGCGCTGGAGGGGGTCAAGTGGCTGGCAGGCTACAAACGCAGCCTGCGCGCCCAGCGCATCGACGCCTATCGTCAGGTGATCGCCAGCGGGCTGCGCCATGAGTCTGCCAGGCCGTCCATTCACGATCCCTTGTAGCGGCGGTACAATACCGCCGCTACGACTTAACCTTGGTCGTCTAAGGAACCCTTATGCCTGCCACCTATCAAGCCGCCGTTGACCCGGTGGAACTGGCCGCGCTGGAGCGCCGCTGGGGGGCGCTGCCCGTTCGCCAACATCGGCTGGCGGTGGATCACCCCTTCCTCACCGGCGAGCATCAGATGTTGGTGAGCGATGGCCGCCGCGCCGAGATCTGCTATATCATGCACCGCGGCGACCCCGCCGCAGGGCTGCTGCTCCACATCAAGACCTTCTACCCGGCGGGCGCATACCGGCTGCCCACCGGCGGCATCCACCTGGGCGAAAGCGTGGAGGAGACGCTGGCGCGCGAGATCTACGAGGAGACAGGGCTGACCGTGGGCGGTGCGGAAAGCCAGGTGCAGGTGCAGCGCTGTCTGGGCGTGGTGGTCTATGCCTTGGCGCATCGCACGGCGGGGACGACATACCCCTTCGCTACCTATCACTTTCTGGTGCAGATGCCCATCAACGGCGCGCCGGCCCCACTGGACCCCGGCGAGCAGATCGGCGGCTGGCAGTGGCGGCGGCTGGCCGAATTGGGCGATGTGGCGGCACGGCTGGAGACCGTCGGCCAAAGCCGGCGTGGGTGGGGCGATTGGGGGCAGTTCCGGGCGTTGAGCCACCGCTTTGTGGCCGCGCAGCTTGGGGCAGGCGCAGAGGCCAAGACGGGCCGGTTGGGGGCTACTGGTTGACTTCGACAGGGCCGCTGCCGGACTCCACCGGCGTCTCGCCGCCAGCAGAGGGCTGGGCGGGCGCAGGGTGGGCGCGCTTGACCGCATTGCGTGTGAAGAACAGCTCACACAACTCCACAATATCCTCCGGGCCGGCAAGCCAGCGCCAGTCGAGCACGGTGCTCATCTCGGTGTCGATGACGCCGGGCGTGGTGCGTACCCAGCTCATGACATAGCCGGTCAGCGCCGCGATGTTCTTGCCCAACAACATCATATTCAGGTCGGAATCGTCGCGGTGATAGCAGTTGAGCAGCCAGACGCGGCGCACGTCGGGGTGGGGGGGCAGGTCGAGCAGCGCCTGGAAACAGCGCCGGTCCATCCCCGGCTGGATGTCGATCCACAGGCTGGCGGCGACCGTATGGCTGCTGGGGTTGACCTCCATCTCCAGTTCCAACAGCGCGTCGATATCGGCGCGCCCGCCAAAGCTGAGGGTCGTGCGCGTCTCGCGCACGCCGGTCACGCCGCGCACCACATCCAGCATAAAATCGTTGAACTCGGAGAGGTCGCGCACCATGCAGACAAAGCGCAGGTCGGCGCGTTCACGCAGCCAGTTGACAAAAAGCGGGGCGACGCCGTTGGAGCGAAAGCGGCCTACATTGGCCAACAACGCCTCGCGTGCCAGTTCATCTTTGCCGCTGGCAAGGTCACAATCGATAAAGGCGAGGATGGGCTGCTGCATGATGAATTCCATATAGCTGTTCAACAAGGGGCATCGGCGACAGGGTGCGGAGCGTTCAGGCGCTGCGCCCCTATTGTACCGTCTTTAGCGCCAAACGCAACTTGGCCGCGCGGCCTCCCGCGCGGCCAAGTTGCGTTATGCTGTGACCCTCGCGGAAGATCAGAGCTTCCGCGAGGGTATCTACAACGCTATCTAGCGCCTCTTACGGGCGGCCAAAGAGATGCACGGCATCGATCTCGTTGTAGCCGGGCACGGCGTCGGTATCCAGCACCAATCGGATGCGGTCGGTCTTGATGTCCAACGGCTCCAGTTCAAACAGGTTGATGCGGTACGCTTCCTCGGCAGCGGCGGCCTCGCCTTGCCAGGCCGCGACCCAGGCGTCGCTGGCGGCGTCGTACAGTTCGACGGCAACCACGGCGCCGGGGTTGTAGCTCTCATAGACCTCAACGGCGTAGGGCGTGACAGGGTGCTCGTAGGTCAGTTCCAGCGTCTGCTCGCCGGCTTCGGGTTCACTGGCGGCCCAGGCGGTGGGGAAGTCGCCTGCCGCAAAGGTATCCTGCGGGCCGGTGGCCTGCGCCGCCGAGAAGGAGTCGTCGCCATATTGGGTGCTGGCCGTCGCCTCCACGGCCCACTGGCCGCCGAGCAGGCTGGGGTCCGTCAACTGTGTGCGCAGGAAGTAGCTGGTGCTCTCCTCGGAGAAGTAGGAGGTGACCGAGACCTCATAGATGCCCGGCTCGGTGAGCAGTTGGGTCGCCACTTCCACCGAGCCGCCGGTCGTGCCCGACGCATAGGCCACCTGGTCGCCCTTGGCGTTATAGGCGGCGATCTGTATGTCAAGGTCGACGTCGGGGTTGCCCACCAGGGCCAGCATCAGCAGTTGGCCGGGCTGGGTGACTTCCATGCGGTAGACATTGCGCCCGCTGGCCGCGATCGTGTCCCAGAGAATGGTGTTGTTTTCCAGCGCAGGCGCCAGATCGCCCTCGGTCGCGGTCAGGGCATAGTTGCCTGTGCCGCCGTTGCTCTCGACCGTGACGTAGTAGGTTCCGGCCACCGGGGCGACGAAGCGCAGCGATTCATTCGACCCCCACATGTAGGTGTACCAGATCTCCTCGCCCGGACGCAGCCCGGCGCTGACGCCGAAGTCGGTCTCTTGGCTGGTGGATTCGAGCAACACCTCCACCATGGCCCCAGCCTGGGCGACGTCAAAGGTGTAGGTCGCCGCGGCCTGCCCTTCCTCAAAGCTGGCTTCGGCGGCCACGCCGCTCTCCAACGCGACCAACGGCTGGCCGGCTGCCCCCTGCACGCTGAGGGTGAAGGGGAGATCCTCCGCCGCGGCTTCCGGCGCGCTCACAAAGACATAGTAGACGCCGGGGAAGAGATTCGGGATCTCGACCGACGGCTCGCCGTAGCTGTCGTAATCGACTTCCGCATCGTAGTAGCGGTCGACCAGACGCACGCCCAGGCTTTCGTCGCTCTGCACCTCCACCACCAGATTGTCATAGGCGGTGTCGAGTTGGAGTTCAAAGACGGTCTGGGTGGCATCGGCGGGGATGACGGCATCCACCGGCGTGTCGACCGCGATCGGGGTGGGCCGCCCGCTGAGGAAGGCGATCACGGTCAGGGACGAGCGCCGCGCCATCGGCTCAGCGGTGATCAGATAGTCGCCGCCGTGCGACCAGAAGCTCAACAAATTGCCGTCGTCGGTGCTGAGGCTGACATAGCCGATGTCGTCCCCTTCGGCGCTGACAAAGAACGAGTCTTCCTCGCCCGGCTCCACATAGAGCAAGACCTGTTGGGGATAGGAGGTCGGCGGCACTGAGAGCAGCCCGTAGCGTGTCTCGCTGATGCGCTCTTCCGTGTAGACGCTGCCGGTGTTGAGCTTGCCCGGCTGTTCGGCATCGGCGGTCATGCCGCCGATCTGCCCCAGGACGACAAACCACAGCTCGCCGTCCTCCACGGCGCTGAACTCCAGCGTCAAGACGCCCGGCTCCAGGTTCAACTCGACATTTTCAAAAATGTCGTCATACAGCACATTGCCCCCGGCGTCGGTCACGACCACATCAAAGGCGTTGGCCGACGCTTCTTCGTCCACTGCGGTCACCAGATAAGCGCCGCTTTCGGGAATGGTCACCTCATAGACGCGCGACTCTCCGCTGAGCATGGGTTGGTAGGCGTATTGGCCCAGGAGCAGCGACTCGGCCGCGCCGGCCTGCCCCAAAGGAGCTGCCAGCGCGTTCCCAAGCGGGAAGATCAAGAGCGCCACCAGCGCCAGCCCCCACCAGCGGGCTAGGCGGCGCGGGAAAGTACCGGGTCGAGACATCTGTATTTCTCCTCTGTAGACGGTCTGTAAACGGTTGGTAACGGTTGGAAAGGATTAAATGGACCTGCTGCGAAAAGTGAGCGGTTCAAGCAGGGGGCCATCAGCCGAACCGGCCACCGCCGGCCCGTGCTGTGTACCCCCACAGTATACACGCTTTGCCGCGCGGGCGCACCTGGCGGACTGACGCATGGCTGACGGACAAATGACTGAGGAACAGAAAATGGCGGGGAGATAGAATTGACACACAATTGCAAAGGATACACAATTGGAGTTTGTGTGGCATGCCATCCTGCCATCCGAGCAGGTGTCGGCTGTGGCTGAGGACCGCAAACTGCCGGCGTTCGACCCGGCGCGGTGGACGAAGAGGGATTGATTTTGTTCGACTATACGCTGCCGGGTACGCTGCCCGGCAACTCCGAATCGGTGTGGAGCAACCGCGCCATCCAGCCGGTCGCCGCCGGGCCGTTGACCCCGTTTAGCTTTACCGTCTTGGAAGAGATCATCCGCCGGGCTTGGGATACCTATTACGACCGGCTGGGCTTTGCGCCCCCGGCGCGGGCCAACGTGCTGCGTGCCTATCAGGGGCGCGCCTACCTCAACCTGTCGATCACCGCCAAGCTGGAGGCGCAGCAGGCCGGAGTCGCCCCGATCATCCTGCGCGTCAACGGCACGCCCTGGCCGTTGGCCCCCTGGGAAAAGCCGGGGCTACTGGGCGGCTTTAAGTTCGCTCGCGCCCAAAAGAAGATCGACGAGCAGCTTGCCCAGCTAGCCAGCCAGATCGAGGCGACCACCCAGCAGGCGCAGATCTGGCATATCAAAACACGCGAGGCGCACTGGAACCAGGCGGAAATTCTTCAGGTGATGGAGGAGATCGAGCGCGCCGGGCGCGACAGCATGATGGCCTTTTGGGCCGCACGCCACCAACTGACCAACCTCTATGCGCGGCTGCTGGCCGCCGGCGCCGAGGGGCATGACCCGCAGCAGACCTTGCTGCTGCTCAACAGCGCGCTGGCCGACCTGACCGGGCTGGTCGAATCGGAGATGGCAGCGGCGATCATCGACATCGCCGAGCAGGTGCAGAACCCCGACGCCGCCATCGCCTGGCTCAAGGCAGGCGACTATCAGAACTGGCGCACGGAATTCCCCAGCCGGCCTGCCGCCGAGGCCCTGGCGGATTTCTTCCTGCGCTTTGGCCACCGCGCCATGGGCGAGGGCGAACTCGCTAACCCGCGCTGGAACGAAGACCCGACCATGGTCATGCGCAGCCTGCTGGCCTGTATCGAATATCATCCCCGCCGGCCCGCGAAGATGCCCGCGGTGAACTATGCCCAAAAGGCCCTGGAAACGCTGCAGCCCGCAGCGCGCAAGGAGGGCCGGCAGATGCTGGAACGGCTGCACGAGATGCACACGCTGCAAAGCCGCGCCCTGCACGCGCTGGCCTTTATCTTGGCGGGGACGCGGCGCTGGGCCTTGGCCGCAGCGCAAGAAGCGATGAGCGACGGGCGGCTGCGCAGCCCCGACGAAATCTTCTTCTTCGAATTGGAAGAGATCAAGCTGATGATGACCGGCGAGTGGAACATCAGCGCGCAGGAAGAGATCCGCGCCACGCTGGCCCAACGCCAGGCGCAGCACGCCGCCCACCAGACCGGCTATCCATCTGATATGCTGATCGGCGAGCAGGAAGCGCAGCCTGTGCGCCAAGGGCTGCCCGGCGTGGCCGGCCATGCCGGCGGCCCCCTGCGCCGCTGGACGGCGACACGCAAGAACGGCTGCCATCACACGATCATGGGCGCAGAGATGCTCGACAGCGGCTGGGCATTGGGGCTGCCTCTGGCCGATGGCTTTGTGGCCGCGCTGGGTTCACCGCTCGACCCCTTGGTGGCGGCGGCGCGCGCCTGGCATCATCCGGTCGTGGTGGGGCTGGGCGATGCCTACCGCAGCATGATCGACGGCGCACAGACCACGCTCGACGGCGACAGCGCCACCGCCAGCCAGTAAAGCCCGGCCAGTCAGGAGCGGCGGATGACCATCAGTCCAGCGCCGGGGATTGGGCATTTGGCCCGTCCGCCCTATAATGACACCATGAGCACCCAGACCCGCCTATCCGCACCGGCCCGCGATGCCCTCTTGGCGCCGCAAGCGCGCCCGCCCAAGCTCTCGGTCGTGATCCCGCTCTACAACGAGGAAGAGAGCATTCCCGACCTGCGCGCCGGGCTGCTCAGTGCGCTGGAGAGCTTCGACATCCCCTTCGAGGTCATCATCGTGGACGACGGTTCGCGCGACGGCAGCTTTGCGCTGCTGCGCGCCTGGGCGCAGGCAGACCCGCGGCTGACGGTGATCCGGCTGCGCCGCAATTTCGGACAGACCGCCGCCTTCTCGGCAGGCTTCGACCAGGCACGCGGCGAGGTCGTGGTCACCATGGATGCCGACCTGCAAAACGACCCGCGCGATATCCCGCTGCTCTTGGCCAAGATCGACGAAGGCTATGACATTGTCTCCGGCTGGCGCAAGGACCGGCAGGACCGTTTCTGGGACCGGCGGCTGCCCTCGATGATCGCCAACCGGCTGATCTCCAACGTGACCGAGGTGCGGCTGCACGATTACGGCTGTTCGCTCAAGGCCTATCGCCGCGACCTGCTCCAGCATGTGCGGCTCTATGGCGAACTGCACCGCTTTATCCCGGCGCTGGCCAGCCAGGTGGGCGGCACGGTGGCCGAAGTGCCGGTCAACCACCACGCGCGCCAGTTTGGCAAATCCAAATATGGCATCAGCCGCGCCATCCGCGTGGCGCTGGATCTGATCACGGTCTGGTTTCTGGGCGGCTATGCGACACGGCCGATCCACGTCTTTGGCACCATCGGCCTGGCCTCGGCGTCGGCTGGCCTGCTGGCGGGCATCTACTTAACCTTCCTCAAATTCGCGCTCGGCCAAAACATCGGCGGGCGCCCGCTGCTGCTGCTGGCGGTGCTGCTGGTGGTCATCGGCGTGCAGTTGATCACGATGGGGCTGCTGGGCGAGATGATCATCCGCACCTATCACGAAAGCCAGCAAAAGCCGATCTACTTTGTGCGCGAGATCGTCTCCGCCGCCCCGGAAGCCCACGCATCCACCTAAAGCCTCCCCGCTACGGCCAGGCGAGCATCAGCGCGTCGCCGGCCAAGCGCGACCCCTGGTCGTCGACGGCGGGCAGACGCTCCCCGCTCTCTAACCGATAGACGCCCACGGCGATCCGTTGCAGCGTATCCAGCGGTACGCCGCCGGGGGCCAAGGCACGGCGATCCTCGACGATCTGGCCGGCGCGCCAGGCATCCAGCGGATAACGGTTGGCATAGGGCGCGCCATCCACCTGCGCGATCAACTGTCCCGCGCCGTCGAGCAGATGGACAAAGATCGTCGTCCCTGCCTGGATCGGCGCAGCGGCGCGCCAGTAGAAAGTCACCGTCCCGGAACTGGGGTCGGGGCGCGCGCCCAGCAGTTCCAGGCTGTCGCCAAAGCGGGCCTGCGGCCCGGCGGGCGGGCGCGGGGGCCGGCGCGGCTCCACCCACACGCGGCCGATTTCACCTTCCGGCGCAGCGCCGGTCGCCGGCAGCCGCGCGCCGGTGCCCGCATCATAGAAACCCACACGCAGCGCATACTGGATGGGGGGCGCATCGGCAGGCACAGCCAAGCGCAGTGGATTGCGCACATATTGCCCGGTCGCCCAAGCGGAAGTGGGGATGTCGCTGGGGTGCGTCTGATCGACCGTGGCGAGGGTCTCGCCGGCCACCGGGTCGTCCAGGTGCAGAAAGACGGCGTAGTCGGCGTCGAGCTTCTGCAGAGTGCGCCAGTAGGCAACCACCATGAGCGTCTCGCCAGGTGCGACCACGGGCGGAGCAGGGTCGATCCCCAACAAACGCAGTTGGCCGCCAAAGTCGGCCCGGCGCAGCTCTTGGGCGGGAAGCGCGCGGTCAGGGGGTGAATGGACCTGCCACCAATCGGGCAGCAGGCCGCGGGCCACCAACGCCAGCCCGACCACTGCCGCCACGCCGAGCAGCGGCGCGACCTCGACATGCGGCTGCAGCGGGGGCCGCGGCGGCTGCGTGTGGCGCTGCGCGATCCAGATTAGGCTCAAGATGACCAGCCCGGCCCAGGTCACCGCCGACACCCAATCCAACGTGCGGCGCAAAGGCGTCTCGGCAAAGGTCAGCGTCAAGATCGACTCCCCCGCGGGCAAGTCCACATCCACCAGACCGGTGGCCGGGTGCGGGCGCACAGGCGTGGGGCGACCGTCGACCGC
>QEUY01000514.1 GCA_003577365.1 Chloroflexota bacterium
ATTGTAACTGCGCTCCACTCCACGACCAAACTCTTTCTCTCCGGCCCCTTTGGCAGCGGCAAGACCACGCTCGCCCTCGAACGCATCCGCTGGCTGCTGAGCCGCGAGCGCACGCGCGGCGACGAAATCCTGGTGCTGGTGCCGCAGCGCACGCTCGCCCTGCCCTATGCCCAAGCCCTGCGCGGGCGCAACAGCCCGCCCGGCGCGCCGGTTCAGATCAGCACCCTGGCGGGCCTCTCGCGCAGCGCCATCGAGCTTTACTGGCCCCTGCTGGCGGCCTCCGCCGGCTTCGCCAACCCGCGGCGCGAACCGGCCTTTCTCAACCTGGAGACCGCGCAATACCACATGGCCCCGCTCGTCGATCACGCCCTGAACAGCGGCGACTTCGACGGCATCCGCGTCGAGCGCAACCGCATCATCAGCCAGGTGCTG
Source organism: Chloroflexota bacterium (assembly GCA_003577365.1). Taxonomy (GTDB): domain Bacteria; phylum Chloroflexota; class Anaerolineae; order Caldilineales; family Caldilineaceae; genus QEUY01. Next base: position 433 of record QEUY01000514.1, read on the forward strand.
GACAACCTCAACAAAGCCGCGCTCAACGGTTTCACCGTCGACGAGGCCTACCCTGCGCGCCGCGCGGCGCATCAGCGACGAATTCCGCGCCCTCTGCCTGCGCGAGACCTTGATCGACTTTAGCCTCCAGATCGAACTGTTTTCGCGCCACATCCTGGCGAATGACTGGGGACGCGCCCATCTCTTCCGCAACCACCGCCACCTGATCGTCGACAACGCCGAAGAAGGCACCGCCGCCGCACACAGCCTGGTGCGCCAATGGCTGCCCCACTTGGAGAGCGCCCTGATCGTCATGGACGAAGATGCCGGGCTGCGCCTCTTTCTGGGGGCCGACCCCGCCGGCGCCGCCGAACTGGCCGCGCTCTGCGCCGACGCCATCCGCCTGGACACCTGCTATTTCATGTCGCCCCAACTGGGCGAGATGACCCGGCGCGTCGACCGGGCCGTGCGTGGCCGCCGCCCGGCCAGCGCCACGACCCTCCCTACGGCCTTTGCCTGCGCCGGGGAAGACCTCGGCCTGCCCGCCTTTCAGATGCCGCAAGGCGGCTTCCGCTACTACCCGCAGATGATCCGCTGGGTGATCGATCAGGTCGAACGCCTGGTGGTGCATGGAGGCGTCGAGGCCGGCTCGATTGCCATTATCGCGCCCTTTGTCAGCGATGCCCTGCGCTTCAGCCTGCAGACCGGGCTGGATGCCCGCCACATCCCTTCCGCCACCCACCGCCCCAGCCGTGCGCTGCAAGACGAACCCGCCGCCCGCTGTCTGCTCACCTTGGCGGCGCTCGCCCACCCCGACTGGCACATTCGCCCCACCCAGCCCGACGTGGCGCAGGCGCTCATGCTGGCCGTCGACCCATTGGACCCCATCCGCGCCGCCGTCCTGGCCCAAAGCGCCTTTCCTGCCACGCGGCCTGCCATCGAATTGGGCCGCTTCGGCGATCTGCGCCCCGACCGGCAGCAGCGCATCACCTACGCCATCGGCGAAGCCTACGAGCGGCTGCGCGACTGGCTCTACGCCTACCGCGCCGGCGGCGAACTGCTCCCGCTCGACCAGTTCTTTGCGCGCCTCTTTGGCGAGGTCTTGAGCCAGCCCGGGTTCGGCTTTCATGCCGACCTCGATGCGGCGCGCGTCGCCAACCAGTTGGTCGATTCGGCGCGCAACTTCCGCTGGGCGCTCGAAGACACCTCCCTGGCCGAAAGCAGCCCCGACATGCCGCCGGCGGTGCGCCTGGGCCGCGACTACCTGGGACTGATCGGCAGCGGTGCGCTGGGTGCGCTCTATTACCCCGGCTGGCAGACCCCCGATGACGCCGTTTTCATCGCCCCCGCCTACACCTTTCTGATGCGCAACCGCGCCGTCGACGTGCAGTTCTGGCTCGACATCGGCTCCACCGGCTGGTGGGAACGGCTCTACCAGCCGCTGACACATCCCTATGTGCTGTCGCCGCAGTGGCCCGCGGGACAGCCGTGGACCGAACTCGACGAATTTACCTCGCGCCAAGAGGCCATGCGCCGTTTGCTGCTGAGTCTGATGCGCCGCACGCGGCGGCAGGTCTATCTGGGAATCAGTGACTATGGAGAAAATGGCCTTGAACAGCGCGGCGCGCTGCTCAACCTCATCAACCGGCTGCTGCTGCAAAACGAAGGCCTCGGATCAACTGGCGTCTCTCCGAGGCCCTCTCTAGATGCCGCCGAGGAGGGGTTCATTGGCATCTGAACAACAGCGCATGATTAGTATCGTCGGAAGACATTAATCCGGCATTAACCTATTCTTAGAGATGGCTAAGTGCTATTTTGCGCCATTTGTCAGTTTGGTTCTCGCCTTCTGCCAAGCATATACTGAACGGCATGAACAGCGCATTTGGGAGCTTCCTACGCCCGTCCGGCTGCCTGCTGGCCGCACTTATCGCCATCCTGTGGTTGCCGCTGCTCGCATACGCCTCCGACTTGTGCAACCCGCCCAACGTCATCCCGCAGCCGATCTGCGACATGGAAAACCCCACTGGCGATGCACCGCGTCAAGTGCCGAACGGATGGACGCCATTTGTCCTGGCAGGCGATGTTTCCTACAACGTCGAGACATCCGACTCCGGCGCACACACCGTCTTCGGGCCGCCAAGCCTCCGGATGCAAAATAGCGGAGGCGCCTTCAAGGCCGGCATCTTTACACAAGTTCAGGTGACGCCGGGCGCCGGCTACCGCGCCAGCATCGGCTGGGGTGCGCCCAATTCTCCGGATACCTTTGGGCGGCAGTTGGGTATCGACCCCACCGGCGGCACCGACCCCAACAGCCCCAGCATCATCTGGGGGCCGATGCACTGGGGACCAGGACGCATGCTCAACTACCCCCCTCCCGACGTCAACATCGACGTCAAAGCGCGCGCCCTCAACAACACCGTCACGGTCTTTTTCTTGGTCGATCATCCGTCGAGCACCGGCAACGACTTCATCTTTATCGACGTCATTGCGCTCTATCCGGACGAAAGCGCGCCCCAGGTCGAGATCCCGCCGACTCCCGAACCGGCGCCAGAACCCACCGCCACCCCGGAGCCGGCCCCGGCTATGGCCGCAATTGCCGCAGCGCCCGCCGAGCCGCTGCCCGCGGCGTTCCCCACCCCAGAGCCGACGGCCACGCCCACCGAGACGCCCACCGCCACCCCATCGCCAACGGCCACCCCTACAGCCACCCCCAGCCCCACGCCGTCGCCCACCCCCACGGCCACCCCCACCTGGACGCCATGGCCCACGCTCACGCCCCCCGGCGTGTCGCTCTCGCTCGACGGCGCGCAGGATCAACTGCTGGCGCTGGCGCGCAGCAGCCGCCCGCGCGGGTTGCTCGTCTTGGGGCTGCTCAGTATCTGGGGAGCCGGTCTATTCGGCGGTTCGCTGCTGTGGATCAGACGCCGTCACTAAAGGGTCCACCGGGGTCAACAGAATTTCGCCAAAGGTCGCCTCTTGCGTGGCGTGCAGTTCGCGCTGCTTGATCAGCTCCAGCACGGCCAAAAAGGTCACCAGCACCTCCAGCCGCGACGCGCGCCCGCCCAAGAGGTCGGCAAAGCGCACCTGCGCCTGCTGTCTGGCTACCATCCGCCGCACCACCTCGATCTGCTCCGCCACCGTCACCGTGTAGGGATGCACCTTGGGCTGCGGCGGATCGACCGGCATCCGCCGCAGCGCGTGGCGCAGCGCCGCCTGCAGCCCCGCAAGCTCCAAGTCCCCTAAATCCAGCGGCCTGACATACTGCGCCCCCAGATCGACCACGCCAGGCGTGCGCCCAAAGGCACGCAGCCCCGCTTCCTCGCGTGTGCGCAGGTCACCCGCCACGCGTTTAAACTGGCGGTATTCCAGCAGATAGCGAATCAGGCTGTCGCTGCTTTCTTCCTCCTCTTCCCCATCCGCCCGCGACGGCGGTTTAGGCAGCAGCCGCGCCGACTTGATGTAGAGCAAGCGCGACGCCACCACCAGAAAATCTGCCAGCGCCCCCGGCTGAATCTCCTCCAACCGCTCCAGCGTCTGCAAGTACTGATCGGTCACCGCCACCAGACTGACTTCGCTGATATCCAGCTCTTCCTTCTCAATCAAGTGTAGCAGCAGGTCGAGCGGGCCTTCAAAGACCGGCAGCGTGACCGCATAGGCCGCGCCATGCGCCTGGTCCCGGTTGGTGATGCCGACGCCTGCCGCGCCGGCCGAGCCTGTCGCCACAGTTCCGCTCCGG
>QEUY01000515.1 GCA_003577365.1 Chloroflexota bacterium
GTGGCGACGGGTGGACTTGAACCACCGACCTAGGGATTATGAAGCCCTCGCTCTCACCGCCTGAGCTACGTCGCCAAGTGGAAGCCGCCGGGCCTAGACCCGGCGGCCATGAGTAGCGGGGGTAGGATTCGAACCTACGACCTTCGGGTTATGAGCCCGACGAGCTACCTCTGCTCCACCCCGCGTCAGTTACGCTCACTATGATACCAGAGGCCCGCCCCTCTGTCAAATTTGCTTTCCCACGCGCACAAATGCGCTCTTCACGCACGACGATGCCTCGCCCCCATTCGGCCCACTCCACACTGAGTCTGCTAGAGCCGTGTTAAGAGGCTGCTGCGCCGTAGGAGGCGCGACCCCAGCCAGAACAATGCCCCGTCAACGACCCACGCCGCCACTCCCAAGCCAAAGACTATGCGCGGCCCAAAGTAGAGCGCACCCGCACTCTGGCTGATCATCAGCGCCACCACCGGCAGCACCACCAGCCCGCCCAGTTGATACGCCTCTTGAAAAGTCCCCACACGTGCCGAAATCAATACGGTGACGCCCAGCCCAAGGCCTGCTAACGCCGGGGCAACCCACAGCGCCAGCAACCACCACATAAGGTTGGGGAAGAAGATGTACCCAAAGAGCGGCCAGCCGACGCCGTTGAGCACCAGCGCATAGAGCGCAAATCCCAGCCACGCTACCACGACGGCAGGCACCCAGGCCGAGAGCAATTTGGCTGCCAAAATATCCTGGTCGCTGGTGGGCGTGTAGAGCAGCGCCTCCAGCGTCTTGCGCTCTTTTTCGCCCGCCAGGCTGTCTGCCGCGATCACGCTGGAGACCATCAGCGGCAGGATCAGATACATCGGCGCAAAGTAGTAGACTGCCAGCAGAATGACCATGCGCTGGGGATCGGTGTAGCCCATAAACTCCTGCCGGAAGGCCTGTGGCAGTTGCGCCAGCCAAACCTCCATGTCATTTTGCGTATCGGCCAGGGCAAAGCCGCCGATCACCTGCGGCAGCGCCGCAAACAGCCCCGGCAACAGCACGCAGACCAGCGCCGGCACAATGATCAACGGGAGCATCACGCCCCGGCTGCGCCGAACTACCTTGAGGTCTTTGCGCACAATGGCGACGATGGCACGCCAGTTCATGGCTTTTCTCCCTGCATCCGATGTAACGCAAAGTAGACTTCTTCCAACGATGGCTCGGCATAGTCCAGCCGGTAGAGCCGGACACCGGCCTGCACCAGCGCACGCACCAGGGCCGGGATCTGCGCCCGCGCCGCACCGTCTACCAGCAGCGCCGCTGCCTCGGTCTGCGCCACCGTTGCTCCCGCACGCTCGATCACCTGGGCCGCTTGCGCTACGTCGACCGGCTCCAGCTCCAGCCGCAGCTGTACAGCCGGCGCGATCCGCTGCGCCAGCTCAATAGGGGAACCCAAGGCAAGAAGACGCCCCTGCTGCAGCACCGCCACCCGGTCACAGAGCCGCTGCGCCTCGGCCAGATTATGGGTGCATAAAAAGATAGTGCGCCCCTCATGGCGACTGAGGTGCAGGATCAGGTCGTGAAGCTGGCGCGTCGCAACGGGGTCCAGCCCTGCAGCCGGCTCATCCAAAAAGATCACCTGCGGCGCGTGCAACAGGGCGCGGGCCAGGGCCAGGCGCTGTTTCATCCCCTTGCTATAGGCCGCGACTCGCTCCTGGCTGCGTTCAGCCAGCCCGAAGGTCTCCAACAACTGCGTGACGCGCGCCGGGATCTGGCGCGCCGGCACGCCATAGATTGCGCCAAAAAAGGCCAGATTGTCCCAGGCGCTCAGCCGCTCGTCGAGCGAGGAGGTCTCTGTCAGCACCCCCGTCTGGCCGCGCAGTTGCGGGCCTTGGCGCGTGGGGTCCAACCCCAACACGCGCAGCGTGCCCGCCGAGGGCTCCAGCAGCCCATTGAGCAGACGGATAGTCGTGGTTTTGCCCGCCCCGTTGTGGCCCAACATGCCAAAAATTTCACCCTGGTTGACCGTCAGGGTCAGGTCGTCCACGGCGCGCGTCTCCCCGAACAGGCGGGTCAGATGGGCAGTTTCGATCACAGGCATCAAACGCTTGACGCTTTCTATTGCCGGTATTGAGGCTGCCGGCATTGGGGCGCGGCCCCCCTGTGCCGGCGCAGACTAGACGACCAGCAGCGTGACCCCCGCCGTCACGACCAGACCAAGCAGGACACTCGGCAGCAGGGCCACGCGCAGCGCCGGCGAGCCTGTGGCAAAGACCAATATGGTCTTGCTCAGCGTGTTCGACAGCACAGCCAGGATCACCGCATAGGCGGCGGTGCTGATGGCGATGCCGGTGTCATGGTCGCTCAGTTCAGCCATCGACAGCGTGATGGCGTTGACGTCGGCCAGCCCGGCGATGGCGCTGGACAGGTAAAGACCCGTATCGCCCAGATAGAGCTGCGCTGCACGCGAGATCAGCAGGATGGCGGCATAGAGCACGCCAAACGCAAGCGCCGGGCCTAGCTCAAACGGGTTTGCCAGCGTCACGGATTCGGCGGGGTTGTCGGCGTGGCGAACGTAGAGAAACGCGGCATAGGCCAAGAGCGCCGCACCGGCTGCCACCAGCGGCAGCCAGAGGCTCGCCAGTAGGGCCAGGTTGAGCGCGGCCACGGCGATCAGCACGCGCAGAAACATCATGGCCCAAGCGATGGTGATAGCCAGCGCAAAGGATTCGGCCAGTGCCGGTTGGCCGCGGCTGCGCTGGCTAAAACTAAGCGTCACGGCGGTGCTGGAGACCAGCCCGCCCAGAAAACCGGTCAGCCCGATCCCGTTGCGCACATTGACGAGCTTCATCAAGACATAGCCGGTAAAGCTGATGCCTGAGATAAAGACGACCATCAGCCAGATGCGATAGGGGTTGAGGGCGTCGAACGGCGGCGGGCCAAAGGTTCGGTTGGGCAGAATGGGCAGCACAATAGCCGTGATGACGGCGAATTTGAGCGTCGCATAGACATCGTCGCGGCTGACATGGCGCGCAAAGTTGTGCATGGCGGGCTTCAGCGAAAGCAGCACGGTCGTGAGCACCGCCAGCGCCGCAGCCAGCGCCAAATATTCAAAATAGCAGAGCGCACCCAATAGTAGCGCAATCAGGGCTGCCACTTCGGAGGTGCTGCCAAAATCACCTTTGCGCGTCAGCACGAAATAGGCCGCCACCACGACCCCGCCCACGGCCAGGATTACCGCCACCAGCGGCCAGGGCGAAGCCAGGACGTCGGTCAGGAGCGCGCCGATGCAGCCGGCGAGCGCAAGCAAGGCAAAGGTGCGAATCCCGGCAAAGATCGTGCTCCCTTGATCTTTGGCTGCGTTTTCGCGCTCCAACCCGATCAAGATGCCGATCACGATTGCGATGGCAAAACGATAGAAGAGGTCCGCCTGAGAGGTCAACATGCGCCATTCAACAGGGCTGTGCGATCCGGATGAACCCACTATCCATGATCGTAAAGGATTTGCGCCGGATTGTAAACGCCTCAGACACACGCGTATCTGAGGCGTTGCTCGGCCAGATGGGGAATGCGTCTGGGGCCTGGCTCAGTACCAGGCCCCAGCGGAACTTCAGAACAGTGTTGCTTGATCGCCGCGCTACTTACCGTTGGCGATGGCGGCCTGGGCTGCGGCCAGCCGGGCAATCGGAACCCGGAAGGGGCTGCAGCTCACATAGTTCAAACCGGCCAGATGGCAGAACTCGATACTGCTTGGGTCGCCGCCATGTTCGCCGCAGATGCCGACATGCAGGTCCGCGCGCGTGCCGCGCCCCAGCTTGACGGCTGTTTCGATCAGTTTGCCCACC
>QEUY01000516.1 GCA_003577365.1 Chloroflexota bacterium
GGAGCTGGCCGCGGCCGATCAGCCGTACATCATTGCCATGACGGCGGCGGCTATGCAGTATGACGCAGAACACTGTCTCGCGGCGGGGATGGATGACTTTGTGGCCAAACCGGCGCGCCTCGAAGACCTGGCGCAGGCGCTGCAGCGCTATCTAACCCAGGCCACAGACGCAGACGACAGAGCGGGGAATCCGGCCCTGCGGTCGCACACAATCCTCTGCTGAATCGGCACAGGTCCCCTGATAGCCCCAGCGACAACCATCCGCAGCACGCCCCATCCTAGCTGCACGGCGGATCGAGTTTGGCTGACGGGCGCTGCCTACTCTTGGCGAAACGCAGAGCAGTAGAGCGCGCCCGTCAACTCATTGTCCTCTGCCAACCGCCTATACACCCAAGGCGCGCAGCGATTCACGTCCCCTGGCGACCGCTTCCATGGGCGGATAGCCGTCACTTTCATACTCGACGATATACCACTGCGTGCCGCCGACCGTCTCGCAGAGGCGGAAGAACTCCGGCCAGTCCGTATCATCTTCGCCAAACAAAGGTCGCAGCGCCGCTTCCGCCCCTTGCGTCTGCGCGATCCGTTTCGAGAAGGGCTTGATATGCACCGTTCGCGCGCGCTGGGGATAGCGCCGGATGATCTCCAATGGGTCCACAGCCTGATTGCCGTGCAGGGCGTTACCGGTGTCAAACTGCATCACCACCGCGTCGTGGGTGTTATCGAAGAGCGTGTACCAGGGCATCTGCCCGTCGATGGGCTGGAATTCGACCCCGTGATTGTGATAGCCCGTGACCATGCCATAGGGCGCCAGCTTATCGGCCAGCCGGTTAAAAAACTCGGCGGCTTTGAGCCAATCGGCGTGCGTCTGGCGCAGGTCCGCGGGCAAGCTGGGCACGATCAGCCGGCTGTTGCCCAAGGCACGGTGATAGGCAATCGAGGGGAAGAGCGTGTCGTCTTGCAGCAGCGCATAGGGGGTGTGCCAGCCGCAGCAGGTCAGCTTAAATTCGTCAAGCAGGGCGCACAGGGTGTCGGCATCGTGGCGCGGCGGGCCATAGAACTCCACGCCGGCATAGCCCATCGCCGCGACCTGGGCCAGCGTCGCGCGCGGGTCCTTGGCCCACTCCTGCCGCACAGAATATAGCTGCAATCCTACAGGGATATTGCTCGCCATCGCAGACTCACTTTCTCAGGTTGCGGAAGAAGATTGGCGCACGGCTACACGCGCACGGCGTGCTGGCTGTCGGTCGCGGCATAGGCCGCCATGATCACGCGCAGCGTCGCCGTGGCCTCGTCAACCGAGTGCAGCGGCTCATAGCCCTTGACCACCGCATCGACAAAATGCTCAATCTCGGCGGCGAAGGTGCGCGCGTAGTTCCACCCCGCAAACTCCACCACCGCCGGCGTCTGAAAGCCTACCGGCTGGTAGTAGAGTTTGTCCATCTCCCCCCACAAATGCCCGGCCTCGCCCGCGATGCTGAACAGCAGCGGCCGCGCCCCCGGCGCGGCAAAGGCCCAACTCGTCAGAACGTGGCCCATCACCCCGTCGTCGAACTTCACCTGCACGCTGGCCGAATCTTCCTCCTGCAGCGGCAGACGATAGGTCCCCATCATCGCGGCCACCTCGCTTGGCTGCTTGCCCGCCAGGAAGAGCAGCCGGTAGGTCGGGTGATAGCCGGTGTCGATATACTCACCGCCGCCCATCTTGCTGGGATCGCTGCGCCAGGTATCGCTGAAGACCGGCTCGCTCTTGCCCCACGTCGCCTTGTTGAGCGACAGCGGGCGACGCCGCGCCGAGCAATCAAAGGAGTGGATCATATAGACCTGGCCCAGATCGCCTTGCATCAACATCTGTTTGGCCTGCAGCACAGACGGGAAAAACAGTTGATTGTGCGCCGCCATCATCGTGACCCCGCTCGCGCGTACCGCCCGCGCAATGTCCGCCGCCTCGTCTAGGTTCAGGCAAAGCGGCTTCTCGCTCATCAGATGCTTGCCCGCCTGCGCCGCGTCGACAATCGCTTGGCGGTGTAAATGATGCGGCAGGGCAATATCCACGGCGTCGATCTCAGGCTGCGCCAGCAGCTCGCGGTAATCGGTGTACATCTGCACCGGATGGCCCAACTGGGCCGCCGCCTTGCCCATCGCCTCCTGAGAAATGTCCGCTACCGCCACCACTTCAGCGCGGTTGGACGCATTCTTCCAGCCCTCGATGTGCGGGGTCATGATCCCGCCACAACCGATCAAGCCAACCTTGAGCGTCATATCGAGACTTCCTTTACCGTCGTGTTTGCGTGATTGAGAAGCGCGGCAGCACCCCGCGCCCGGCGCGGGGCGGCCTATCTGGACAAACTACATGCACCTAGACGATACACCACTCGCGCCGATTAGCAAAGCGGCTATGCGCCGCACCCCGGCAAACCGGCAAACTCGCAATTGACAGGCCCGATCCCCTCGGCCATAATGGATACAGACTCGCATTCGGCCATTGCGGAGCCGCTGCACGTCCCGCCCGCAGGAGAAAACCATGGAGATCCGGATTCGTCTCAGCCAAGACCTGGCACGCGCTGCCGGGCGGCCTCGCTTCGCCGTCACCCTCGACGACTCGGCCACCGTCGCCGATCTGCTCGCCCTTCTGCAAACCCAATTTCCTGCCTATGCCGGCCAGCTTTCCGCCGCAGTTCTTGTGGTCGGCGGGCAGCATGTCGATAAGGACACCCCCTTGCATGCGGGTCAGGAAGTCGCACTGCTCACGCCGGTGAGCGGCGGCGGCTTGCTCCCGCCAAGTCGCAGTCTGTTTGAAGCAATTCACTCTAGTCATCTCAGGAGGTAACATGGCTACGATGATCCATTCTCCCCAACTCAGCAAAAGCGCCCCCCAGACCGATGGCTTTGCCGGCCATGAAACGGTGTTCGTCAATGAATATACCAACGGCATCCTGGACCCAAACCAGCCTATGCTTGGCCCCGTGCGCGACGGCGGGCATATTGTCGCCAACACCGCACCCGGCTGTTGGGGGCCAATGATCACCCCGGAGATCCGCGGCGGCCATGAAGTGACCCGCCCCGTCGCCGTCGCCGGCGCGCAGCCGGGCGACGCCATCGCCATCCGCATCAAGGAGATCACCGTCACCTCGCTCGCCACCGCATCCGGCAACGACCAGATGATGAGCGGGCGCTTTTTGGGCGACCCCTATGTCGCAGGCAAGTGCCCCGAATGCGGCACGCTCTACCCGAAGACCGTGGTCCAGGGGATCGGCCCAACGGCCATCCGCTGCGCCAATTGCGGCGCCGATGCCAGCCCGTTCACCTTTACCAACGGCTACACCATCGGCTTCGACGGCAACCGCACGCTGGGCGTCACCTTGTCGCAAGAGATCGCAGAGCAGATCGCGCGGCAGGCCAAACACTTCGCCGCCATGCCCGAGAACTCGATCCAAAATTCGATCCTGACCTTTGCGCCGCACGATCTGGTCGGCCTGGTGGCGCGCATGCGCCCGTTTATGGGCCAACTGGGCACAACCCCGTCGATGCCCCTGCCCGACTCGCACAACGCCGGCGACTTCGGCGCATTCCTGATCGGCGCGCCCCATGAGTACGCCGTCACCGCCGAACAGCTTCAACAGCATCGCACCGATGGGCATCTCGACATCGACGCGGTGCGCGCCGGGGCCATCCTGATCTGCCCGGTCAAGGCCGAAGGCGGCGGCATCTACCTTGGCGATATGCACGCCATGCAGGGCGATGGCGAGATCGCCGGCCACACCGCCGACGTCGCCGGCACAGTCACGCTCCAGGTGCATCTGCTCAAGGGGCTGGC
>QEUY01000517.1 GCA_003577365.1 Chloroflexota bacterium
GCGCGGGCGGGGGGTTCACGGCCAAGGAGATCGCGGTGAACTTGGTGATCTACGACCCGGCGCAGCCGGGCATGGCCCGTGTGCAGACGGTAGATGGCCGTGAGGTGGTGAGATTGGCGGCGCTACGCATTGTGGACGGGCCGACGATGCACGAAGTGAGTACGGACGAGGAGAGCGATGCAGGCACGCCTTGAGCAGCTACAGCGGATCGCGCTGTCGCCCGACCCGTGGGTGCGCCGCGTGGCCCTTGGCGGCGTGATCATGGCGGGGGCCGCGGCGATCACGCTTTTTATCGGCGTGGCCGGGCCGCTGCTGGCCCTGGCCGCGGCGGTGGCGTTGACCGGCGCGACGTTGATCCTGCTGGATACGCACTGGGGCTTTGTGGCCTTGGCGGGCGTAGTCTTTATCGTGCCGTTCGCCACACTGCCCGTTGACATCGGGTTCAAGCCGAGCTTTCTCGACTTGGCCCTGGGCGGGCTATTTTTCGTCTGGGTCTTTAAGCTGGCGATTGGCCGCGAGCGCGAGTTCCTGCCGTCGCCGCTGGGGCTGGCGGTGGGGCTGTTTATGCTGCTGGCGCTGTTCAGCTTTGCGTTGGGCATGAGCCACAGCGCGGCCAACACATTTGTTGTGCGCCGCTTTGCCGAGATTCTATTGGGGATCAGCCTCTACTTTGTGGCGGTGAACACCGTGCGCAGCCGCGCCGAAGTGATCTGGGTGACACGCTGGCTGATGCTGGCGGGTTGGGGCGCGGCGCTGATCGCCGTGGGCTTCTATCTGATCCCGGAGGCGTGGACGGTGGCGATCCTGGACCGCCTGGCGCGCTTTGACTATCCGGGGGGCTATGGCGCGCTGCGCTACATTGAGGATGACCCGGCTGGCACGATGCGCGCCATCGGCACGGCGGTAGACCCCAATGTGCTGGGGGGGATGATGATCTTGGTGTCGGCGCTGCTGGCGCCGCAGGTGGTGTCGCGCGCGCCGATTGTGCCGCGCTGGCTGGCCGCCGCCATGTTCGGTACGGCGGCGCTGGCGCTCTATCTGACCTACAGCCGGTCGGCGCTCTTGGGGCTGGCGAGCGCGCTGGCGCTGCTCAGCCTGCTCAAATACCGGCGGTTGATCTGGATCGGGCTGGCGGGCGCGCTGCTGCTGGTGGCGCTGCCCCAGACGCAGGAGTATGTGGCGCGCTTGGCGGAAGGTTTTGCGGGCCAAGACCTGGCGACGCAGATGCGCTTTGGCGAATATAAGGACGCCCTGATCTTGATCCGGCGCTATCCGTTCTTTGGCGTGGGCTTTACGGGCGTGCCCGATATTGACCTCTATCTGGGCGTGAGCATGCTCTATCTGATCATCGCCGAGAATATGGGGGTGGTCGGGTTGACAACCTTTGTGGCGGTGATGGCCGGGTTCTTCGGTATGGTGGTGCGCAGCTGGCAGCAGCGTTTCGAACCGGCCCTGGAAGCGATCCTGCTGGGGTTGGCCGGGGCGGTGCTAGGGGCCTTGGTCAGCGGTGTTTTCGATCACTACTGGTTTAACATGACCTATCCGCACATGACTGTGCTGCTCTGGCTCTATTTGGGGCTGGCTGCGGCGACGATCTTGGTGCAAACGGGCTTGGTGCAAACGGGCTTGGTGCAAACGGGCTTGGTGCAAGCGGGCTTGGTGCAGGCGGGGTCGAATGCAGATGGCGATATAGACCGTCAATCGCTGCGCGGGAGACCCGCGCAGCTTAGGATGCAGGAGTAAGTGATGGCTGAGGCAACGATCACGCTCAACGAGCATGGCACAATTCGTCTGGACCCCGCACCGGCGGGCGGGCTGACGCGCGGGCGGCGTCCTGAATGGCTGCGCGTGCGCCCGGCAGACAGCCCGAAATATCAGGAACTGCGCGGGCTGTTTCGCGGCAAACATCTGCATACGGTCTGCGAAGAGGCCATGTGTCCCAATATCGGCGAGTGCTGGGGGCGCGGCACGGCCACCTTCTTGCTGATGGGCGACACCTGCACGCGCAGCTGTGGTTTCTGCAAGATCAAGACCGGGCGGCCAGGGCTGCTCGACCCGGATGAGCCGCGCCGGGTGGGCGAGAGTGTGCGTGCGATGGGGTTGCACCATGCGGTCTTGACCAGCGTCAACCGCGACGAGCAGGCCGACGGCGGCGCGTGGGTCTTTGCCGAGAGCATCCGCTGGATCCGGATGCTCCAGCCCGGCTGCACGGTCGAGGTGTTGATCCCCGATTTTCGCGGCGACCGGCAGGCGCTGCAGGTGGTGATGGAGGCGCGGCCGGAGATCCTCAACCATAACACCGAGACGGTGCCGCGACTCTATCGGACGGTGCGCCCGCAGGCCAAGTATACGCGCAGCATGGAACTGCTGCAGCGGGCCAAGGCCATGGACGCACTGGCGCTGACCAAATCGGGGATTATGGTGGGGCTGGGCGAGACGTGGGACGAGATCTTGCAGGTGATGGACGACCTGCGCGCCCATGACGTGGATATTATGACCATCGGCCAGTATCTACAGCCGAGCCGCTTCCATCTGCCGATCGAACGTTATTACACGCCAGACGAGTTTGCGCGTCTGCAAGAGGAAGGCGAGCGGCGCGGGTTCCGCTGGGTGGAGAGCGGCCCGCTGGTGCGCAGCAGCTATCACGCCGACGGGCAGGCGCATCTGATCGCCCGCCCCGACCTGGCCGGCCCGGCGGGTGGGGCAGGGTGTCAGCCGGTGCCGAACTGACGGTCGCCGGCGTCGCCCAGCCCAGGCCAGATAAAGCCGGGCGGGAAGGGGTCGGCGCTGGTGGTCAGCCGTTCGTCGACGGCGGCGACGTGGATGTCCACGTCGGGGTGGTGCGATTGGAGGGCGTTGACGCCTTCGGGCGCAGCGATCAACCCGACGAATTTGATGCGCGCCACGCCCCAGCGTTTGAGGACATCCACGGCGGCAATGGCCGAGCCGCCGGTTGCCAGCATGGGGTCGAGGATCAAACAAAGCTGCACGGTGGGGGCGACCGGCAGCTTGTTATAGTATTCCACTGGGCGCAGCGTGCGCTCATCGCGGTAGAGGCCCAAGTGCCAGACTTCGGCCTGCGGCAGGAGCCGCCAAGCCCCTTCGACCATGCCCAGCCCGGCGCGCAGGATGGGCACAAGCCCTACCTTCTCGGCCATGTTGGCCCCTTGCGTGTGGGTCAGCGGTGTTTGCACGCTGACAGGCTGCAGCGGGAGATCGCGTGTCGCCTCGTAGACGAGCATCATCGCCAGTTCGCTGATGACTTCCCGGAACTTCTTTGGCTCGGTCTCCGCCCGGCGCAGGATCGTCAGCTTATGGCGGGCGAGCGGGTGCTGGGAAGGGAAGACATTGCACGACGACACCGGCGACTCCTCTGCGTAGGATAAAGGGATGGCAGTGGGAAGGGGCAGGCGGCGTGGCTTACCACTCGATCTGGCGGGCGGGCCGGTTGCGGCGGGCGAGGCGCTCGACTTCCTGTTGGCAACTGACACACAGCGTCGCGTCGGGCTTCACTTCCAGCCGCGCGGCTTCGATGGGCCGGCCACAGCGTTCGCAGATGCCGTATTGGCCCTTTTCAATCGAGCGCAGGGCCGAATCGATATCCTGTAGTTTGCGTTCCAAGACGGCGATCAAGGCTGCGTTCTTTTCACGCTCGAAGATTTCGGCGTCGCCCTCGTCCGGCTCGACATCGACCTCGGCTTGCATCAACTCACGCAGGTTGCCCAGTTCTTCTTCGATCTGGGCGCGTTCCTGGATCAGCCGGTTTTGTTCTTTGATGGCGCTTTCTTGCTGAGACATGATTTTCTCCTAG
>QEUY01000518.1 GCA_003577365.1 Chloroflexota bacterium
CTGTAGGTCTTGTCGGGCGCGGCGGGGTCGGGGTCGTAATAGGCGTCGATACTCCAGCGTTCCGGGGGAACCTCGGCAATGCTGGAGCGTTTGGCGCAGATGTTTTGCCAAAAGGCCGGCGCATTGGGCGCGTCGGGCAAGATCGCGCCCACGCCCACAATGGCGACGGCCCGTGCGAGTGATGAATCGGCCATGGTTCGCTCCTACCAGCCGCGCCTATTGCGCCGGAAAGGCGGCGTTGAGCCGCTCGGCGACCAGGTCCATATCCGCCACGCTGCCGGCCTGTGCCGCATAGATAGCAGGGAGGTTGAGGCCGGCAGCCAGATTGGGGTCGGTCTGACCCGCGCCGATGCACCAGCGCAGACCGTCGCAGGCGACCTTGAGCGCGGCCTCGCGGCTGTGCAGGCGCGCCATCGCCTGGCGGGTCGAGATGTCCAAGCCAATTGCTTCGGTGGGTGCATCCACCACACGCGCCGCAAAGACCGCGGCGGTTTCGGCCCAGGCGATCAGTTCGCCCAGCCGGAAGAGAATATGCTGGTTGCGCGTCAGCCGGTCGAGCCGGCAGCGTTCCAGCACGGCGGCCAGGGCGCGCAGCGCCAGCGCGGCGGCGGCTGCGCCGTTGTCCGGCTGCTGCCGGTGGATGGCGTCGAGCCGGTCGGCCCACTCCAGGTAATAGGCCCCGCGCGATTTGAGATGAAGCTGCCAGCGGTCGCGCGCGATCGTCCACTCCATGATCTCCGAAGTGCCTTCGTAGATGGTGGTGATGCGCACGTCGCGTTTGATCTTCTCCACCATGTATTCGCGCGTGTAGCCATAGCCGCCCAGCGCCTGGATGCTGTCTTCGGCGGCGCGGTTGCCCGCTTCGGTGGCCAGCAGCTTGGCGACCGCGCCCTCGGTCTGGAGGTCTTGCGCGCCGGCGTCGATGCGTTCGGCCACCCATTCGATGTAGGCGCGGGCCGCTTCCAGCCGCACGGCGTTGGGCACGATCAGCTTGTGCGTATAGCCCTGCTTCTGGCTCAAGGGCGCGCCGGCCTGGATGCGCTGCTGCGAATAGGGAATGGCGCGCTTGAGCGCCGCCCAGCCCGCGCCCAGCCCAAAGGCCGCCACCATCAGCCGTGTGTAGCCAAAGACGGCCTGCGCCTGCGCCAGCCCCTGCCCTTCGACGCCGCCCACCAGCCGGCCGGCGTCGACATAGACATCTTCCAGAAAGAGCGCGGCGGTGTTGCTGGCGCGGATGCCATGTTTGTCTTCGGGCTTGTTCTGGGTGAAGCCCGCGGCATCGCGTTCGACGATAAACCAGGAGGGTCCGCCGGGGGCCAGCGCCAGGATCGTATAGAGGTCGGCCACGCCGCCGTTGCTGATCCATTGTTTGCGGCCTGTCAGCCGGTAGCCGGCGACCGCGCCATTGCCGGCCACGGGCACGGCCTGTGTCTGGAGCGCCGCCAGGTCGCTGCCCGCCTGCGGCTCGGTCGCGCCATAGGCGACCAGCAGCCCCTCTTCGGCGATGCGGCTCATCCAGGTGGCCTTTTGCTCGGCTGTCCCGCCGACGGTGATGGGGTCGGCGCCCAGAAAGGTCGCCAATACGGCGGTGGCGATGCCCAGGTCAATCGCCGCCATTGCTTCAGAGACGCGATAGATGTCGTAGGCGCCGCCGTTCAGCCCGCCATAATCTTCGGGGATAAAGAGCAGGTGCAGCCCCAACTTGGCCGGGTCATACAGTTCGGCCAAGACCTTGCGCGGGAATTCGTCGTCGTGATCGAGCGCCAAGAGGTAGTCTGCAGGGAGCTTGCGCTCGGCATACTTCGCCAGGGTGGACAGGATCATGTCGAGCGTGCCGGAGTCCAGTCTTGCCATTGTCGTATCCTCCACAACCGGCGCGTGTCGGGTCCCAGGACAAAATGGGGGACATACGCGTTCTCCACCCAGCATAGCAGCCTCAAAACGCGCTACAAGGGCTATGCATCCTTATCGCGCGCTGACATATGTCCCAACGTCACACCTCCCAATGTCACACCTCCCAATGTCACATCTCCTAATATCACATCTCCCAACGTCATACGGGGGCAGGCGGTCTGGCGAGGGGCGTATGCGCCCTGAAAAGGGCGCGTGTAGGGAAACGCATTGCAACGATAGGGCGCTCAATTTGACCGGCTTGGCAGATGTGCTATAATCAGCGAGCGCACGACAGATGCGCACTCTGCTGCCCTGTTTGCCGTTCGGCGATGCAGACGGTGAATCGGGGCCGGGGAATGCGCCGACGTAGCTCAATCGGCAGAGCAGCTGTCTTGTAAACAGCAGGTTATCGGTTCAAGTCCGATCGTCGGCTCTGCCGGTAGACAACGCCGGAGTGTACCTTATAACTGGATATGGGCGGGTGCCCGAGTGGACAAAGGGAGCTGACTGTAAACGGCAAAGTGCCCAAGGTTTCTGGATGGATAACAAACAGAAGGGAAACTTAGCCGCCGCCAGTGCCATTCACCGGTTTGTATTGGCTGGATACACGGTGAGTATCCCCTTGACCGACACAGCCAAGTATGACTTGGTTGTCGAGCAAGACGGGCGGTTTCAGGCAGTGCAATGTAAGTACGCCGGATACGAGGGGAATCAGGGTCTTTACTCTGTGCCTCTCTATGTGTCGGGCGGAAACCGGAGCGCTGGAAATCGCAGGATCAAGTATCAAGAACAGGACTTTGATCTGCTGTACGTCTTGTGTGCCAATGGTCGAGCCTATGTGATCCCTTTTGCGGCGATTGCAGGCCAAACGACAATTACAATTAATGTTGGCCGCTCGAGTAAATGGTCGAGGTGGGAGCAGTATCTTTTCGCTGAACCTGGCGGTGATTGCAGCCCTGCAGAGGAATTTGCAGGTGAAAACCCCTCAAAGTCGGTGAAGCCTCTGAGCGATGGTAACGCCGAGCCAAGCCTCGATTCGCCGTGAGGCGAGTTGGGGAAGGTGTAGAGACTTGACGGGGGGCATCCGGAACGGATGAAGGCAAAGTCCAGCCCACAAACAGCCTTGTGCTGGCAGCGAAAGCTGTAGTTGGGATGAAATCAGCCGGCTGGCGCCTACGGTGGTTCGAATCCGCCCCCGCCCACTCATCACACCAGGCCGTGGCTGACCTGGTGTCGATAAGCCCACATAGCTCAGTCGGTAGAGCACATTCTTGGTAAGAATGAGGTCATCGGTTCAAGTCCGATTGTGGGCTCCTATCCAACCTGCTGGTCTAGTGACTGCTGGACTTCGGCAGGATTCAGCCATGCCTGACGAATGGCCGCCCGTGTTGTTTGGGCGGTTCATGCTTCAAAAGACCAGTTTTCTGGCTGGAAGACCTGATTTCAAGGAGGCCGAATGTCCAAGGCAGTATTTGAGCGGAAGAAAGTACACGTCAATGTGGGGACGATCGGGCACATAGACCACGGCAAGACGACCTTGACGGCGGCGATCACCAAGACGCTGGCGCTGAAGGGGTGGGCGGACACGCGGCGGTTTGACCAGATCGACAATGCGCCCGAGGAGAAGGCGCGCGGGATCACGATAGCGATTTCGCATGTTGAATACCAGACCGAGACGCGACACTATGCGCATGTGGACTGTCCTGGGCACGCCGACTACATCAAGAACATGATCACGGGGGCGGCGCAGATGGACGGGGCGATCTTGGTGGTGGCGGCGCCGGATGGGCCGATGCCGCAGACGCGCGAGCACATTCTCTTGGCCTATCAGGTTGAAGTGCCGGCGATGGTGGTGTTTTTGAACAAAGTCGACATGATGGACGACGAGGAGTTGTTGGAGTTGGTGGAGAT
>QEUY01000519.1 GCA_003577365.1 Chloroflexota bacterium
CAGAAGCCGATGCCGCGGCAGCCTGCGCCTCCTCGCCTCCACCATCCCCATCTTCGCCGCCCTCTTTGATCGAGCGCAGGTGGGGGAAGAGGATGACCTCGCGGATCGTGTCTTTGTCGGTGAAGATCATGACCAGCCGGTCGATGCCCATGCCAAAGCCGCCGGTGGGGGGCATGCCGAACGAGAGCGCCTCGATAAAGTCCTCGTCGATGGGATGCGCTTCGGCGTCGCCATGGCGGGCGCGATAGCTCTCGTCGACAAAGCGCTGCAACTGGTCAATCGGGTCGTTGAGTTCGCTGAACGCGTTGCAGATCTCCATGCCGCCTATAAAGCCCTCGAAGCGCTCCACCTGGCGCACGTCGTCGGGCGAGCCTTTGGCCAGCGGGCTGACATCGCGCGGGTAGTCGATCAGAAAGGTGGGCTGGATCAGGTGCGGCTCGACATGGCGCGCCATCAGGCTGTCCACCAGCTTGCCCCAGCCGCTGTTGGGGTCGGGGGTGTGGCCGATCTGGCTCATGGCGTCGGCTAAGGACTCTGCGTCGGGATAGGCTTCGTAGTCGATGCCGGTAGCGTTGAGGATCGCCTGGCGCAGCGGGATGCGCTGCCAAGGCGGGGCCAGGTCAATCGTATGGCCCTGGTAGGGGATGGTCGTGCTGCCGGTGACGGCGCGCGCCACATGCGCGATCATCTCCTCGGTGCGCTGCATCACGCCTGCATAGTCGGTATAGGCTTCGTAGAACTCGAGCTGGGTGAATTCGGGGTTGTGCTTGAAGCTGACGCCCTCGTTGCGGAAGTCGCGGCCGATCTCATAGACCCGCTCAAACCCGCCTACGATCAGCCGCTTGAGATAGAGTTCAAAGCTGATGCGCAGGTAGAGGTCCTGGTGCAGTTGGTTGTGATGGGTGATAAAAGGGCGCGCCGCCGCGCCGCCATAGATCGGCTGGAGGATGGGCGTCTCGACCTCCAGAAAACCCTGGCCGTCGAGATAGTCGCGCAGGGCGCGCACCACCGCGGCGCGCGTTTGAAACAGCTCGCGCACTTCGGGGTTGGCGAGCAGGTCCACATAGCGCCGGCGGTAGCGGGTCTCGCGGTCGCGCACGCCGTGCCATTTGTCGGGCATCGGCTTGAGCGTCTTGCTGAGGAACTGGATGCTGGTCGCTTCGACGCTCAGCTCGCCCGTCTTGGTGACAACCAGCGGGCCGGTGGCGCCGAGGAAATCTCCGGCGTCGATCAGCTTTTTCCAGACCTGGTTATACCAGCCATTGGGCAGATTGTCTGGGCGCAGCAGCAGTTGGATCTGCCCCGTGCCGTCCTCCAGATGCCCAAAGCTCAACTTACCGAGGATGCGCGGGCGCAGGAGCCGGCCCACCACAGTCACGACCGCGCCCGGGCCTTCGCTCTCATAGACGGCGCGCGCCTCGGCGATGGTATGCGTGCGCTGCACGCGCGCCGGGTAGGGGTCGATGCCGGCGGCGATCAACCCCTGGAGATTTTGTAGGCGCGCTTGTTCTTGGTCGGTGAGATGGGCCGGGTCAAACAATTGCGTGGGCGAATCGGTCACGCGCGGGTTCCTTCCTGTTGCCGGCCCGAATCTATTCGATGCCGAGAATTTCGAAGACGATATCGCCGCCCGGCGAGTTGACCGTCACCCGCTGGCCGATGCGTTTCTCGAGCAATGCTTGCCCCATGGGGCTTTCGTTGCTCACTCGCCCGTTGGATGGGTCGGCCTCCACCGCGCCGACAATGGTATAGGTTTCCTCGTAATCAGTGCCCTCTTCGCGCACGATGACCGTGCGGCCCAAGGTCACGACATCGGTGGGGTGGACCTGGTCTTCGATGATGTGGGCGTTCTTGATGATATTCTCCAGCTCGCGGATGCGGCCTTCCAAGAAGCCCTGTGCGGTCTTGGCCTCATCATATCCGGCATTCTCGCTGATGTCACCTTCCGCCTTGGCTTCGGCGATCATCTGAGCGACTTCCTTACGCCGTGTGCCGGTGAGATATTCGTATTCCTCTTGGACCTTCTTGAGTCCATCCGCGGTGAGGTAGACCGGTTGATTGTTTGCCATACCAAGTTCTCTCCATGAAAAATCACCGCCGGCATCGGCGGCGCCCCAGACCTATACACAAGGAGGGTGGGTTGACGAGCTAAAGCAATGGCCGACCTCACACCCAGACCCTCATCGCTCCACCGGCCGGCATGACCGCGCGCATGATGCTGAGTGTGTGGTCGGCTATCTGAATGCTTCTAGTATAGCTCATAGCTCCATTTCGTCAAAATCGACTTTGGGCAAAGCCAGGGTGGCGGGCTATGATGGGGCCATGCTATCCGATTTCACATGCAGGGACGCATTCATGGATGCAAACCCGGCGCAGGATGGCGACAGCGCCGCCACCTTTGACCGCTTCGCCCGCTATTACGACGACGACTACCGGCATTACGCCGACGATGTGGACGCGCTCTTGGCTCTGGCCGAAGAGGCCAGCGGCCCGGTGCTGGAGCTGGGCTGTGGCACTGGGCGGCTGCTGCTGCCTTTGGCGCAGGCTGGGCATACGCTGACCGGCGTGGACATCAGCCCGGCGCTGCTGGCGGTGGCGCGGCGCAAGCTGGCCCAGGCCCACCTGCTCGATCAGGTGACCTTGGTGGAGGGCGATCTGCGGCGCTTGGCCCTGCCCCGCCGCGATTTTGGCTTTGCCTTTTTCACCAGCAACACGCTGATGCACCTAACCACGCCGGGCGCGCAGCTGGCCGCCTTGACCAACGCCGCCCGCCATCTGCGGCCCGGCGGGCGGCTGCTGGTAGACCTGTTTCACCCGGACATCGCGCGCCTAATCGAAGTGCATGGGCTGATGGAACTGGCCGACCACTGGCAGACGGCGGAAGGCGCGCAGGTGGTCAAGTGGAGTGTGCGCACGCTCGACCTGGCGGCGCAGCTTCAGGAGACGCTGTTCATCTATGAGGAAACCGCGCCCGACGGCTCCACGCGGCGCACGCCCTGCCCCTTCACGCTGCGTTTTTTGTGGCGCAACGAGGCGGAGTTGATGCTGGCCGCCGCCGGGTTTGAGATGCAAGCGGTCTGGGGCGATTTCGACGGCAGCCCCTACGACAGCCAGAGCGAGCATCTGATCCTGGTAGCGAGCAAGGCGGCTGAGTAGACTCAGCCGTACATCGGCGGGATGGACGCAAGTTACTGGCGCGTGCGCAAGGGGAGGCTCACCAGTTTGGCACAAATGTTCTTGGCTATGCAATTTGGCCCGCGGGCCGAACCGGAATGCTCACCTGTAGCGCCGCCATCAAGTTCACGACGGCGATCACGGCTCCCATGAGGAACACATATTGAAAGCCAAATGCGCTCCAAATTAGACCGCCCACCAGCGCGGACGTGATCGAAAAGACGTGATCGATGCTGACGGCCATGGTCAGCGCGGGTTGCACATCATCCGGCTGCAGCGCAATCTTCTTCATATACGTCGAGCGCGCCATGCCGACGGACATGAGCATCTGATCCAGGAGGAAGCAGGCGCAGACAATGACAAAGGCGATGTTCTCGGCGAAGAGGGACCTCGAGAAGCCGTAGCCAAAACAGACCGGGATGAGGATGACCGCTTCGGCGGCGAGAACGGCACGTTCGCCGAAGCGGTCAATGGCCCAGCCGAGGAGGGGTTGGAAGACAATGCCGATGATGCCGCCCACCATCATCAAGGTGGCGATGATCTGCGTGGGCTGCTCGAAGATGGTGACGAGGACCCACGGCGCAAAGGTGATAAAAATCTGCTTGCGCGAGCCGCTGAGGATATTGAG
>QEUY01000520.1 GCA_003577365.1 Chloroflexota bacterium
GGGCCGCTCATGCGCAAGGGCTGGCAAGAGTGGGCCGACGACGGCTTTCCCGAACTGACACCGGAAAATAAGAGCAAATACAAATTCGACGCCCGCGGGCTGGACGAACTGCTGCCCGTCTCGTGGGAAACGGCCAACGACTACATCGCCCGCGGCATGATTGCAATCGCCACCCGCTATTCCGGCGAAGCGGGCGCCGAATTGCTGCGCAGCCAGGGCTATCCTGAAGAGATGATTACGGCCATGGGCGGCGCGGGCACGCGCACCTTCAAATGCCGCGGCGGGATGGGGCTGTTGGGTGTCATCGGCAAGTATGGCATGTACCGCTTTGCCAACATGCTCGCCCTGCTCGACACCCATGTGCGTGGCGTCGATGAACACGAAGCCAGGGGCGGGCGCATCTGGTCGAATTACACCTGGCACGGCGACCAGGCCCCCGGCCACCCCTTTACGACCGGTCTCCAAACTTCGGACCAGGATTTCAACGACCTGCGCAACTCGCAACTCCACATCCAGTGTGGCAAAAACCTGGTGGAGAACAAGATGGCCGAGTCGCACTTCTTTATCGAGGCCATGGAGCGCGGGGCCAAGATCGTCACCATCACGCCTGAATACTCGCCCCCGGCCACCAAGTCCGACTACTGGATCCCTATTCGCCCGGCCACCGACACGGCGCTCTTTTTGGGCATCACCCGCTGGCTGATGGACAACGAGAAGTACGACGCCGGCTTTGTCAAACGTTTCACCGACTTCCCGCTGCTGGTGCGCACCGATACGCTGGAACGTCTGCGCGCGGCGGATCTCTTTGCCGATTACGAGCCGGGCCTTGACCCCAGCGGGCCATCATTCCAGCAGCAGCAGTTGACATCTGAGCAGTACGAGAAGCTGGGTGATTACGTGGTGCGTGACGCCACGACCGGCGAATTCGTCCCCCTCACCCGCGACGATGTGGGCGCCGCAATGGACGCCAAAGGGATCGACCCTGAGCTCGACTGGTCGGGCACGGTCGAACTGGTGGATGGCAGCGAAGTCGAAGTGCTGACCCTCTGGGCCATGCACCGTGAACACCTGCAAGAATATGACCTGGACACGGTGGCCGATATCACGAGCGCCCCCAAACATCTCATCGAGCGGCTGGCTAACGATATCGCCACCATCCACCCTACGGCCATCCACATCGGCGAGGGGATCAACCACTGGTTCCACGCCACGCTGGCCAACCGGGCGCAGTTTCTGCCGCTCATGCTCACCGGCGACATTGGTAAACGGGGCGCCGGCTGTTACACCTGGGCCGGCAACTACAAGGCCGCGCTCTTCCAGGGTTCGCCCCAGACCGGCCCCGGCTTCAAGGGCTGGGTAGCCGAGGACCCGTTCCACCCCAACCTCGACCCGGATACGCCCGGCAAGGAGATCATCGCCCACGCCTACACCAAAGACGAGGAGCCGGCCTACTGGAACCACTCCGAGCGCCCGCTCATCGTCGAAACACCCAAATATGGGCGCAAGGTCTTCACCGGCCAGACCCACATGCCCACGCCGACCAAGGTGCAGTTCTTTACCAATGTGAACCTGCTCAACAACGCTAAGCACCACTACGAGATGATCAAAAATGTCAACCCCAACATCGAGCTGATCATCACGGTGGACATCGAGATGACCGCGACTGTGGAGTACGCCGACTTTGCCCTGGCGGCCAATTCGTGGGCCGAGTTCGAGACCTATGAGGTCACCGCCTCGTGCTCCAACCCCTTCCTCCAGATCTGGAAGGGGGGTGTCCCACCGCTATACGACACGCGCGACGACGCCCGCATCATCGCCGAGGTGGCCGCCGCCATTGGCGACCAACTGGGCGATCAACGCTACCGCGACTACTGGAAGTTTGTGCTGGAGGGCAGGCCCGAAGTCTACATCCAACGGCTGCTCGACTCGTCCTTGACCACCAGCGGCTACCGCTTCGAGGACATTATCGCCGGCGAATATGGCGAGCCGGGTGCGGCGCTCATGCTCTTCCGCACCTACCCGCGCATCCCGTTTTGGGAGCAGGTCCACGACTCTGTCCCCTTCTACACCGACACCGGGCGGCTCAACAGCTACTGTGACATCCCCGAAGCCATCGAATACGGCGAGAACATCATCAGCCACCGCGAAGGGCCGGAGGCCACGCCTTACCTGCCCAACGTCATCGTCAGCACCAGCCGCTTTATCCGCCCGGAGGATTACGGCATCCCTGTGGACGCTATGGGCTGGGAAGAGCGCACGGTGCGCAATGTGGCTATGGCCTGGGAGCAGGTGAAGCTCACCCAGAACCCGCTGTGGGAAGAGGGGTTCCACTTCTACTGTCTCACGCCCAAGACCCGCCACCGCGTCCACTCATCGTGGAGCACGGTGGACTGGACGATCATCCTCGACTCGAACTTTGGCGACCCCTATCGCACCGACAAACGTCTGCCCGGCCCCGGCGACCACCAATTGCACATCAACCCCCAGGCCGCCCAAGACCTGGGCATCGAGGACGGCGATTATGTCTACGTGGACGCCAACCCCGCCGACCGGCCCTATATCGGCTGGCAGCCCGACGACCCCTTCTACAAGGTGGCGCGGCTGATGTTACGGACGAAATACAACCCGGCCTATCCATACCACATCGTCATGCTCAAGCACGGGCCCTTCATGGCAACCGAGAAATCGGTGATCGCCCACGAGACGCGGCCCGATGGGCTGGCCAAATCGGAGGGCACCGGCTACATGGCCAACCTGCGCTACGGCTCGCAGCAATCGATCACCCGCGACTGGTCCATGCCCATGCACCAGACGGATACGCTCTTCCACAAGACCAAGGCGGCGCTGGGCTTTATCTTTGGCGGTGAGGCGGACAACCACGCCCTCAACACCGTGCCCAAAGAGACGCTGGTCAAGATCACCAAGGCCGAAGACGGGGGGCTGGACGGCAAGGGGCCGTGGGAGCCGACGCGCACCGGCTTTACACCCGGCCACGAGAGCGATTTCATGGAGAAGTATATTCGCGGCGCGACCGTGCAGGTGAAAGGGTAATCCGCCATGACGAATGACAAACAACCGGTCTGCCTCAGCTGTGGCCGCGCCGAGGATGCAATCCCGTTAATGACCTGGCGTTATCAGGGGCGCGAACTGTGGACCTGCCCAGACTGCATTCCCACCTTCATCCACCAGCGGGGTGAAATGCTAGTGAGGTGGCAGGCGGCGCAGGAGCCAAACCCATCAACCCCCAGTCAAGGAGATTGAGATGCCGCACGATGAATTTGTTGCCGAAGACCCCTTGGAGATGGTGGGCGTGGTGTTGCCCGGCGAACCGGGTCAACTGGAAGCCATGGCCGAATGTCTGGTCGAGGAATATGTGCGGCTGGGCTGGGACGAGGAGCGGCTGATGGTGCTCTTTCGCAACCCCATGTTTCTGGCCACCCACCGCATCCACCGCCAGAAGGGCGAGCCATACGTGCGGGCGCTGATCCAGCAGGTGCGGGCAAAGTGGCGGGTGGCGCCCGGGGAGTAGTTATGTGCGCGCTCGAGCTCGCTCTGCGAGAAGGGCTTTCACCAGCGACGTGCCGCTCTTCAAACTGCCGGCCCCTTCCCGGATCGGGTCGGAGAGCGCCGGCACAATGGACAACACGTCACCGTAATCGACGAACACCACGCGAGCACCCGGGTGCAGATTATACTTTTTGCGGTATTCGGCCGGTATCACGACCCGACCTTTCGCCGAAATGGTAGCGATTGCCATGTTTGCCTTATAGTCACAATAGGCTGAGAAATTCTTCATCGCTCA
>QEUY01000521.1 GCA_003577365.1 Chloroflexota bacterium
GATCAGGCTCATCTGGGCGGCGTCGATGCGCGCCAGGTCAAGCACGTCGTTGACCAGCCCCTGCAGATGGTGTGCGTTGCGATAGACGATGCGCAGGTCGCGCAGATAGGCAGGGGGCAGGGCTGCGCCGTAGTACTCCGGCGATTCCACCATCAGCTCGGCAAAGCCGACCACGAGGTTGAGCGGGGTGCGCAGTTCATGGCTGATAGTCTGGGCGAAGTACTGCTTAACGCGGCGGCCCTCCTCCGCCTGGTCGCGCGCCACGGCCAGCAAGCCGTTGAGTCGGCGCAGCCGGTAGTGAGCTTCGTCGAGGGCCTTGAGGACGCGCTGCAGTTCGGCCTGCCGCTCGCGCGCCAGCGTCTCGTTGAGATGCGCCTGGGCATAGGCCGACGAGAGCCAGGTGAGCGCGGTATAGAGGTTGTGGGCGGCCAGCCAGGCGGAGATAGCGGCGAGCGCGGTGATGGCGCTGGAGAGCAGGGGCGTGACGGCCCACAGCGTGCCGCCCAAGCCGTAGCGGTTGAGCAGCGCGATCAGCGTGAGGGCGAGCAGCGCATTGGCCAGGGCCAGCCAGCGGTTGAAGATCACGCTGGCAAAGATCACGGGCAGCAAAAACAGATAGGCGCCTTCGGGCCTGGCCAAGGCGAGCATGCCGCAGGCCGCGGCCCCATGCACACCCACGCCAAAGCCATAGCGCGCCAGGCGCGGCCGGCGGCGGCTGCCTAAGAGCGCCAGCAGCGAGGCGCCGGCCAGCGCTGCCGTGCCCAGCCAACTGGCGCCGGGGGCATGCGCGCCGGTCACCGGCCAGATCAGCAGGATCAGACAGCCATAGCCGATGCTGCCGGTGACCCAGCCCAACCGCGTGAGCGCGCCGGCGCGCAGCCGGGCGAGGTCATCCTGCAGGGGGCCAGGCGGGGCAGGGGGCGCGGCGCGGGCGGCGGCGATCCAGCGCAAAGCGGCGGGTGTTGGCATAGGTGCGATTCCTCCACACAAGCGTCCGGGCGGGGCGCGGGCGAATACCGGTTGGCGGCGGCGTCGGGTAGAATTGGGTAGAATCGCAGCCTGCTCGATTCGCCCATTTGCCTATTGCTATCCTATTGATCCGCCAGCTAAGTCTGCGTGGCTGGCTCTCCCTGCGCGAAAGTATTATACTCTCTGTCGCAAGCCCTTAGTCGAATGCAAAGGGGGTGAGGTTCGTCTCGTCGTCATAGGCGTCGACGTCCTCGACGCGCTTGAGGTGGCCGACGACGAGATAGGTGAGCGGCGTGGCGGCGACCTCGTAGAGCGACTGGCCGAGCACGGCGCTGAGCAGCGCTGGCGCGGCCATGGAGCCGCCAAAGGCGATGGTAATAAAGACCGACGAGTCAAGACCCTGACCGATGACGGCCGGCCCTGGGTCCACACCTTCATCTTGGCCAGCACGCTGCTGTTGGCGAACTCGCCGACGAGATAGGCGGCAAAGCTCGCCAGCAGCAGCCGCGGGGTGAAGCCGAGAATGGCGTCAAACGCCGCCTGCTCCTGCCACAAGGCTGGCGCCGGCACGCTGCCGGCGATCCAGATGGCGAGCACGGCCAGGAGGTTGCCCGCAAAGCCCAGCCAGATGGCGCGCCGCGCGTAGCGGTAACCGTAGACTTCGGTGAGGACATCCCCCAAGATATAGCTGATGGGAAAGATGACGACGCCGGCGGGCACAACCAGCGGCCCCACGGCGATCGGAAGGCGGCAGCAAGGAGCGCAAAGATTTTATCGATATTGTGCGCATCACGGGCGAACTGCTGGCCGGGCTGTCGGCCCTGGAGCGCACACCGGATCTGCGCGTCTTGATGTTTCACGGCCCGCTGGTCTATCTGGTGGGCAGCTATGCCGGTCATACCCCGTTCACCGAGACAGACATCGATCTCTTCCTACGCCAATACGCCACCGACCCAGCGGTCGGGCGCAGCCTGAAGGAGGAATTTCTGCACCAGGCGCGGCTGGAGATCTACCCCAGGATGACCGACCGCTCGGAGCAATGGATTGAACACCGCCTGTTCGAACCGCTGGCCTGGCTCTCCTTTCTCTATCGGCGCTTGCTGCATACGGCGCGCCAGCGCACGCCGCCGACCCTGATTGCCGGCGTGGTCGAGCGCGGCAGCCTGAGAGAGTTTAGCGAAACCGTTCTGCTCGAACGGGTCTTTCGCGGGCTGCGCGCCAAAAACCGCAGCCACTACTTCAATGAGATGTATGGCCGAACCGACCTGACTTCGCCCAAGGCGCTGCTCGACCGCCTCGGCTACGAGGACGCGCTGCTCATGGCGATGCTGCTCCGCCCCGGCGAATATTCCGAGCCTTGGCAGGTCGACAAGTTTGACGGGCTGCGGCGGGGCACGGTGGCGCTGCCCGGCGTCCCTAGGGAAGAAACGGTGCGCTTTGACGCTCTGCGTCCAGGGCCTTTTGGCTTTCCGCGCGTGCGCGCCTGTTATTTGCACGTCTGCCGGGTCGGGGCGACCGTCTGGTCGCACAGATGGGGAGTTGGCGCGGGCGTGAACTCGATGGCGAGGAGTTGCGCCTGCTGGCGGCGTGTGTCTGCCCTGCCTGTCAGAAATTTGGTCTGGACGGGCTGCGCGCCAACCGGATCGAAGGCTTCTGCAATCGGGCGACGCACAATCTCTGGGTGTTGCTGCAAGAGTTAGAGGCCGTGGAGCAGCGGCTGGCCGATGGCAGCTATGCCGGCTGGTATGCGGGCCACTTGGACAATTCGATCGATTTGCCGCTGGTGCAGCAGGCGGTTCGGATGGCAGTTCTATAGCCCTGCCTGGCGCACGCAGACCAGCACCACCCCCAACCCGTGCAGCCGCCGGATCAGGCCGACTAGCCCGGCCTGGTCGGTGATGATCTGGAGCAGCGTGGTCTCCTCCCCGGCCGCGGGCCGGACCTCTACCGCGCCCGCCTCTGTGAACCAGGCGACGTTGATCGCGCCCCGGACTGTGATCTCATAGCGGTTCTGGGCATCGAGAGTCTGCGAAGCCAGGTCGGGCGGCTGTCCCACGCGTGATCCTTATCTGGCCCAAGGCGCGGCCCGGCCGAAAGATGCGGAGAGATTCACCGCAAAGGGCGCAAAGAAGAGAGAAAGCAGAGCGAAGCAGAGAGACCCTTCGCCGCTGCGGCTCAGGGTGACACGCCTCTGTCATGCTGAGCAAAGCGAAGCAGCTCTCTGCTTCTGCCCCCA
Source organism: Chloroflexota bacterium (assembly GCA_003577365.1). Classification (GTDB taxonomy): domain Bacteria; phylum Chloroflexota; class Anaerolineae; order Caldilineales; family Caldilineaceae; genus QEUY01. Next base: position 3,206 of record QEUY01000521.1, read on the forward strand.
CTCCCCACTCGCTAGCCTACGGGCGCAGGGCGCGGCCAGCGCACGCCGCGGCGCAGGCGGCGCACCGCCCACACGACACCCAAGAAGAGCAGCGCGGGCAGCACGATCAGCGCCGTCACCAGCAGCTTGGCCACCACGGTCAGGCTCAGGCGCGGCGTGAACGAGAGCGGCTCGTAGACATAGGCCGACGTATCCGCCACGCCGCTATCGTAATAGCGGGTGATCATCCGCTCGAAGGCCGCGGGCTGGATCGTGTACACATCGCCCACATGGCTGAACTCCGGCAGCAGCACCGTCTGCGCCTGGTGATAGTAGGGCTTGGCCTCGTCCAAGGCGGTGGGCGGCGTGGAGAAATCCAGGGCGCCGTTGACCAGCAGCATCTCCACATCGCTCTCCTGAAAGCGGCGCAGCGCCGCGGGGATCGGCTCGATGGGCCAGGCCGCCGCCATGGGCCAGATCCACTCGGAGAGGGGCGCGCCCATGATCGACTCCCCCAGCCCCACGCTGTCGATCCCGCCATAGGCCTCCAGGTCGGCCGTGCCGCCCTTGTTGAGCGAATCGCCGTAGACCGGCTGGTCTGCGGGCAGCATCCACGGCCGGAGGGGTCGCCCGCGGCCGCGGCCAGATAGGCATCGAAGACCAGCGGCATCATGGGGTTGGACATGAACAAGAAGTGCGCGCCCATGCGCACCGTATCGGGGTCGATGCGAAAGAGCAGCCAGCGGTCCGGCATGGTGTGGTTGACCGTGTACATCGTCTGGGCAAAATCAGCGGTGCGGCGGCTGCAGGCCGCATCCTGGCGGCACAGCTCGGCGATCCGCCCGATCATCTGGTCAAAGACGGCCGGGTCCCAGACAAAGTGGCCGGGGGTGTTGACGCCGATCAGCACCAGCCGGCGCAGGCTGGCGGGGTGCAGATAGGCATAGATCTGGGCAATGCGCGTGCCGTAGCTCTCGCTGAAGAGATGGATGCGCGCATAGCCCAACGCCTTGCGCGCCGCCTCCAGATCTTCCACGACCCCGGGGATCGTATAGCCCGCCAGGTCAACGCCGGCGGCTTGATGGGCCGCGGCGCACGCTTGGGCCGCCGCCACATAGCCGGCGCGCGCCGTCTCGCTGAAGGCGTCGCGGCCGATGTGGGCTTTCATCAGGCGGTTGACTTCCGGACAGGCGAGCGTGACCGTGCCTTCCACCCCGCGATAGCCCACCATCACCACGTCGTGGCGGGCCAGCAGCCACGCCGGCGGTTCCCAGGAGAGGTTGGGGCCGCCGGGGCCGCCCACCAGCCAGAAGACAGGCTCGGCCGGCTCCGGCCCGCGCGCCGGGATGCGCACCACCGGCAGCGCGATCAGGCGCGCTCCCTCCTTGGCCCAGTTCTCCGGCACGACCAGCGTGGCGCACTCGGCGGCGTAGATGGCCTTGCTGCCCGCCGGTTGGAAGTCGCAGGCGGCCAGGCCGGCCAGGTCGCCGGGCCGCGCGCCCGGGGGCACGCTGAGGGCCGGGGCGGCGGCGCGGCAGCCCCCAAGCAACAGCGCGCCCAAAAGCAGGAGGGCGATCCAAACTACTTGAGTGTTCAGCTTGGCGTGCATGGGCTCTCTTCCTTTGGTTCCTCAACCGTCCATCGCATGATCACACGTAGGGGCGGCCCCCTGTGGCCGCCCGCCGCCTACATCCGGACAGGCCCCCGTGCCTGTCCCGACCATGTGTAGGCGGCAACATCCCACATGGCCCTCCGCATTGTCCGGCCTCGGACATAAAAAAGCACCACATGTTCATGTGGTTTGTTCATGTGGTTTGTTCATGTGGTTTGTGCATAGGGTTGCTGGATGGGGGTGCGCGGCAAGGACCTGTCTGCAACGTCGCGCGCGTGCCTGTCATGCTGCGCCACAAGAATGATAGAACGCGTGTCAAAATGACAGATTGCCGGCACGTCCGGGGATCTAGGTGATTGTGCGTGGCGCGGCGCTCAGATCAGCTTGAGGTCGCGGGCCTTCTG
>QEUY01000522.1 GCA_003577365.1 Chloroflexota bacterium
TCCGGATCGTTGAGGCTGGGTAAGACTTCATATTCTCGAAAGCGGGGAGAGACATTCAGCATGAGCTTCTCCTACTCATTGATCCCACTCATCAGGTTCCCACTCACAATCTGCTGGGCGGCACGCGCCGCGGCGGGCGCGGTCTAGGCGGTTTGCCTGGCGCGCAGGCTATCCAAGGATTCGATCTCTTCGGGTTTCATCAGCGAGCGGGCGATCTCTTCGCTGCGGTAGCGGGCAAAGGTGTCGCGACCCTGTTTCTCGCGCAGCTTGTCCAGCCCGTAAAGCAAGGCCTCCGGGCGGGGTGGGCAGCCGGGGATATAGACATCCACCGGGATCAGCTTGTCGACGCCCTGGATGATGGCATAGTTGTTGAAGGGGCCGCCGGCGCTGGCGCAGATGCCCATGGCGATAACCCACTTGGGTTCGAGCATTTGGTCATAGATGCGTTTGATCACGGGGGCCATCTTGTTGGCTACCCGCCCGGAGACGATCATCAGGTCGGCTTGGCGAGGGCTGGCGCGGAACAGCTCGGAGCCATAGCGGGCGATGTCATAGCGGGCGGTGCTGGTGGCGATCATCTCCATCGCACAACAGGCCAAGCCAAAGAGCAGCGGCCAGGTGCTGTTTTGGCGGCCCCAGTTGACGAGGCTTTCCAAATTGGTTGTGATAATCCCTTCGGGCAGTTTTTCTTCAAGTCCCATGGTTTATCCTCTGTGAGCGAACGAGCCGAGGCCGGTGGGTAGGTCCGGCGAGACACTGGGCTGCCTCAATGCGGCTGCGGATGGCGGGCGATTGAGGCCGGTGATTGCATCAAGTGAGTTGTTGCGAGTCGTCGGTATCGACACGGGGGCGGCCAGGCCGGGAAACAGCAAAAGAGCCAAGGGCGCGCCGGCATGCGGCTCCTGACTCTTGCGTTTGCTCTATAGCCCGGGCAGGGCTGGGCCGAAAGTGGCCGCACCGCAGCAGGCCGCGCTTACTCCCCCCAATCCAATGCACCTTTCTTCCACTCGTAGGCAAGGCCCACAATGAGCACCAGCAAAAAGAAGCCCATTGGGAGCAAGGCAATCGTTAACGAGGCATTGTCGCGCAGGTCGCGAATGACGGCCGCCCACGGGTAAAGAAAGATGACTTCGATGTCAAACAGGATGAAGAGCATGGCGACCAAATAGTACTTGACGGGGAACGGGCGGCGGGCGTCGTGGAACGGAATGATGCCCGACTCGTAGGGTTCAAGTTTTTGTTTGTTGGCCCGGCGTGGACCCAGCAGGCTGGGGAGAATGATGGCAATGGCGGCAAAGCCTGCGCCGACTACCAGCAGAATGAGGAGCGGTAAATACGCAATAGCCACAGTCTCAGCCTCTCTCCTTCGGGTAGACAGTCTGCTTGATGGAGCGTGAGCGATCTTGGGGCCGCCGGATCGCGACGGCGTTTCTCTCACGACAGGGCGCGCCGCCGTCGTTTATTCGCTATATACGATGTGCTGTATCCAAAGACAAAATCTATCTGGATCAACATACGACTCAGCGCGCAAATGAACTGACCCAACACCGGGAGCGTGTTGAGTCCGCATGCGCTCGAGGCGCCGGTTCTCAATGATTTTCGGGCTGTGGCGCCGCTGCACGCATTTGTTCAGTCTATCACGAGCATAGGGGTGTGTCAACATTGGGCCGAGTCTTGTGAAAAAAAGTACAGTGCCTTGGCGCAGGCGCTGCGCACGGATTTCCTAGGCGCGGCCCCGATTGCTTGCCCTGGGTTTGTCGGCTATGCTACAATTTCCCAACAGACCCTGTGGGACAGCGCACAGAAGTTTCCGTGTTTTGCGAGCCGAGAATTTTCCGGTTGTCAGCCGTCTATGCTACCATACGCCGGTGTTTGTTCCATTCTACACAAACACGGGTCTACACAAACACGGGGCAAACCGGGGCTTTGGGGTGTCGGGCGCGCCCCAAAGGTTGCCGCCCAGGTGTCGCTAAAGCTGTTTCTGCGCGAACCATCATTCCTGGCCGTGCGGGCCGGATATTGCCGACACGTATCGTTCTTTTTGCCTGCTACTCTTTGCCTTCTTGTGTGCCATCACGCCGGGGTGGTCGCAGCACTGCGCTAGGAGCACGGACAACATGCTGGAAAACTATGCGTTTATCTTGATCCTCAGTGTCCTGGCCTTTACGGTGCCGGTGGCGGCGGTGGGGCTGGGCATGTTGTTGGGGCCGCGCCGCCCGGACCCGATCAAGACTTCCACCTATGAGAGCGGCATCGAGACGATCGGCGATACCTGGGTGCAGTTCCGTGCCCAATATTATTTGATCGCGCTGATCTTCTTGATCTTCGACGTGGAAGTCATTTTCCTCTTTCCGATTGCTTTGGCTTTTGACCAACTGAGCCTGTTCGGGGTCACGGCGACGGCTACCTTCGTCATCATCCTGCTGCTGGGTCTGTTCTTGGAATGGCGCAAAGGTGCGTTGGAGTGGCAATAGGCCGCCTGTAGCTGCTGCCTTGTCGATGTTGTCTTGAACGCCTGATCTCGTCATCCTGATCTCGTCATCGGGATCGTGACACGCTGGAGGATCCAATGCTGGACTGGAGTTCTGCCCTTTCCAAGTGGCTGATGAACCTGGGGCTGCCCGAGGAGTGGGCGCTTGGGATCACCTTTTTTGTGGGGGCCTTGGTGTTGGCCGGCGCGGCGCCCGCCTTGGCGCTGGTGCTGATCCATATCACGCGCAAGTCGCTGGGCCGCATCCAAGACCGTCTGGGTCCCAACCGCGCTGGGCCATGGGGCATTTGGCAGGGCGTGGCCGACGCCGCCAAACTGCTCACCAAGGAGGACATTCGCCCGGCAGAGGCGGACATCATCGCCTACACGCTGGCGCCGCTGTTGACCGTCTTCGGCGTGATCATGTCGGTGGCGGTGCTCCCCTTTGCCAACGGTCTGATCGGCGCGGACCTCAACGTGGGCGTGCTCTATCTGGTAGCCCTGGGGTCGGTCGGCATCTTCGCCGCGATTATGGCGGGCTGGAGCAGCAACAACAAATATGCGCTGCTGGCCGGGTCGCGTGTCGTGGCGCAGTTGATGAGCTATGAGATTCCGATGGTGCTCGCCATGTTGGCGCCGGTGCTGCTGGCCGGCACGATGCGCATGAATGGCCTGGCCCAATTCCAGCGGCTGGAGATCTTCGGCTTCAACCTGGGGTTGGGCTGGATCGGCTTTATCATGCCCGCGGTCTTCCTGATCTACTTCACGGCGGCCTTGGCCGAAGGCGAGCAGACGCCGTTTGACCTGCTGGAGGCGGAGTCGGAGCTGATCGCCGGTTTCCACATCGAATATTCGGGCATGAAGTTCGCTATGTTCTTTCTGGCCCAGTTTCTCAACAGCTTTTTCCTGGGGGCCATTGCCGTCGTGCTTTTTCTGGGCGGCTGGCAGGGGCCGTTCGTGGATCAACTGCCGATCCTGGGCGTGGTCTACTTCTTTGCCAAGGCCTTTGCCCTCTATATGGTGGTGCAGTGGATCAAGGGGACCTTTCCGCGCGTGCGCATCGACCAGATGATGGCCTTTGCTTGGAAGGTGGCGGTGCCGCTGATGCTGGTGCTGATCCTGTGGCAGATGATCGCGCTCAAGCTGCCGGTGGCGACCTGGATGCAATATCTGGCGATCTTTATCGGCAACGTGGTGGCGCTGGCGGCGCTCGGCAGCACGCTGGCCGGCTACTTCCGCCGGGAGCAGATCCGCACCAAGCGCGCCTTCGAGCCGAAGTCGTTGATCGGCACGATGCGGCCTGTATCGCCGTCGGGTGACTGAACTGTCTGAGCACTGTCTAAGTAAGGTAGAAACGCCATGTCTGAACTACTGCAGAATCTGCCGTTCGCCCTGCCGACCCTCCAACAATTGGTCTTTATGGCCCTGGCCGGGTTCATCGTGATCATGGCGCTGATTGTGGCGTTGGCGCCCAACCTGTTCCACAATGCCTTGGGGCTGGCGGGGGCCTTTTTTGGGGTCGCCGGGATCTATGCCCTGCTGGAGGCCGAGTTCTTGGCGGTGAGCCAAGTGCTGATCTATGTGGGGGCGATCGCCACGTTGATCGTCTTCGCCGTCATGCTGACGCGCGGCATGATGTTCGGCATCACCTCGCCGAGCAACGCCCAGCGCGTGAGCGTCACGATCATCGCACTGCTGCTCTTCTTTGTCTTAGGCGGCATCTTGACCCATACCGGCTGGCCGGAGGTCGGCGCGGCGCTGCCCGAAGGCGAGACGCTCATCGCCATGTTGGGGCAGCTCTTTGTCACGACCTATTTGCTCCCGTTTGAGATGATGGCGCTGCTCTTGCTGGTGGCGCTGGCCGGTGCGCTGCTGCTGGCGCGCGACCGTTGATCCGGCTGATCGAGGCGCTTGATGGCTGCGGCGCGGCTTGCTTGCGAACGACACCCAAGCGGGTGAACGTCCAAGAGGATAGATGGAGCGGCTAAACGAAGCGGATAAACGCCCAAGAGGATGAACGCATGGTTCCTTTGAATTGGTATCTGATCCTAGCGGCCTTTCTGTTCTGCACCGGGCTGTATACCGCCCTGGCGCGGCGCAACGCCATCGCCGCCTTGATGGGCATTGAGTTGATGCTCAACGCGGTCAACATCAACCTGATCGCCTTTTGGCGCTATGGCAACTTCGTCGAGGCTTTGGACGGGCAGGTCTTCGCCATCTTTGTGATCGCCATGGCTGCGGCGGAAGTGGCGGTGGGGCTGGCGCTGATCATCTCGGTCTACCGCGGCCGCCGCACGGTCAACCTGGACGATCTGGACACGCTGCGCGGCTAGGGCGCGCCCAACTCGGCCATGGCCAAGACGCTGCTCACCGGCTCGCTGGATGAACAGTGTGAGTTTCTCTATACATTGGCGCAGACGAAGATGCAGCAGGGAAACTACACCGGGGCCATCCACGCGCTCAAGGAGATCGCCAAGTATCAGCCCGGCTACCGCGATACGGCCCAGTTGTTGGCCGAGGCGCAGCGGCGCAAGGCGGAACACACGCAAGCTGGCAACGACCTGGTCTTCTTGGTCTTGGCGCTGGCGGGCGGGTTGCTGGGCTACTTTGCCGGCAACCTGATGCGCTCGCTGCGTGGGCGGGCCGGCGGGGGGCCACATGGCGATGCGCGGTGAGGTGCGGTTCGATACCCGCCGTTTGAGCGGCTGTTATATGGTTTCATGATCTGGAACAGTCATTTTCCTGAGGCAACCGGGCCAACGCGCCAGTCGGGCGCGGCGGCGGTGTGCGCAGATTCATTCCTGGAACGCAAAGCGAGGTTGAACGAATGGAAGGATTTCTCAATATCGCCTGGCTG
>QEUY01000523.1 GCA_003577365.1 Chloroflexota bacterium
CGGCGTCGAGCGTGCCCAGCAAGGGGATCGCCACTGCGCCCGCCGCTGCGCTTTCCTCAAGGGCAGGCTGAGTTGTGACAGGCTTGTCTTGCGCCGCCTGCTGGACTGCCTCCGCATAGCAGGCTTTGAGCGCCTCGACCAGCGCCTGGCCGGTGGTCTCCGCCGTGTCATAGCCGGTGCCCATCTGCTCGCAGAAGAAGAAGGCCGGGACATACATGGCCTCTTGGCCCAGGCTGCGCGCCATGGCGTCATATTGAATGGCGTTGGCGCGGTTTTCGGTCAGTTCCAGGCTGTGCAGTACCAGCCAGGGATACTGCTGCGGCAACGCCTCGACAAATGGGTGCGCCTCGCGACAGTGGGGGCAGGTCAGCGACCAGAAGAAGTAGAGATGCACCTTGGTTTCGCCGTTTGCCCCTTGCTCGATCCAGACGGTGTCGCCGGCGCGCTGGGCCTGGGCCGGGCTAGGGGCCAAGATCGCGATCAGAAGCGCGGCTGCGATGAGCACCAGCAGCATAGGCCAGTGCAGTTTCATGGGGTGTCCTTTCGCGTCATCACAAAGCGCGCCAGGATGTCATGCAGGGTGGGCGCGCCGATCTCTTGCAGTTCATAGCGCACGCGCAGCGCGGGCTTGTCCAGATTTACCAGGCGGCGCAGGTCCACCGGCGTCGCCACCAGCACCAGGTCGCCCGGCGTGCGGCGGATGGTCTCGGCCAGATCGGCGATCTGTTGATTGCCATAGCCCATGGCGGGCAGCACGCGGCCGATGTGGGGATAGTCCAGATAGGTCTGCTGCAGTGCGCCTACGGCGTGGGGCCGCGGGTCGACGATCAACGCCGCGCCAAAGCGCCGCGCCGCCAGCCAGCCTGCGCCATGCGCCAGCCCGCCGTGGGTTACGGTCGGACCATCTTCGACCACGATCACATGGCGGCCGCGGATGGCCGCCGGGTCGTCGACAAAGATCGGGCTGGCCGCGTCGACCACGATGGCGCGCGGGTTGTCGGCGGCGATGATCTGGCGCGCGCGCTCGATCTCGTCGGGTGCGGCGCTGTCGATCTTGTTGATCACGATCACATCCGCCAGCCGCACGTTGACCGCGCCGGGGTAGTAGCTGCGCATATCGGCGGCGCGCTGCGGGTCGACCACCGTAATATGCAGGTCGGGGGCATAGAAGGGCAGGTCGTTGTTGCCCCCATCCCACACGACGACCGAGGCCTCGGCCTGGGCGTGTTCCAGGATGGCGCCGTAGTCTACGCCTGCATAGACGACCGTGCCCTGGGCGATATGCGGCTCATAGTCCTCGCGCTCTTCAATGGTCACCTGGGCGCGGTCGAGATCATCTAGCGTCGCGAATCGTTGCACGGCCTGCGCCTCCAGGTCGCCGTAGGGCATAGGGTGGCGCACCACGACCGGCCGTTCGCCCAATTCACGCAGGATCTGGATCACGCGGCGGCTGGTCTGGCTTTTGCCCGCGCCGGTGCGCGCCGCACAGACGGCCACCACCGGCACGGTCGCTTGGAGCATCGTATGCGCCGGGCCGAGCAATTGAAAATCTGCGCCGGCAGCCAGCGTCAAGACGGCGCGCTCCATCACCGTGGCGTAGCTCACGTCGCTGTAGCTAAAGACCACGGTGTCGGCCTGGGTCTCGGCGATCAGGCGCGGCAGTTCACTTTCGGGAAAGATCGGGATGCCGGCGGGGTAGCGTTCCCCGGCGAGCGCAGGCGGATAGCGGCGGCCTGCAATGTTGGGGATCTGGGTGGCGGTAAAGGCGACGACTTCGACATTGGGGTCATCGCGGTAGACGACATTGAAGTTGTGGAAATCGCGTCCGGCTGCGCCCAAGATGATCACGCGCTGGGTCATGGTCAGTTGCTCCTTCTGACCCGTGGGCCGCGCACACGCAGGGCAGCAGGCGGTAGTGAAGCTGCGAGGCCTGCCCTGCGTCTCGCGGGTGGTTCTGCCGCAAAACCGGCAGGGCCTGAGCTTCAGTGTAACCAAAAGACTCTCTGCACAGACTAGGCTGCCAGAGAGTCTTTTGGCTGGACTTTGGTTGAGGGTTGCGCCTGGTCAGGTGACTAGGGTCACACTTCATCAGGGCGCTCGCCCATCTGCAACGAGGCGCTCTTATCTGCGGCGCAGGCGATAGTAGGTGGGGTTGGCGTTTTTGAGCGGGCCTGGGAGGTGGACTCCGCTTGCCGGCTGGCTCCAGACCAACTCCCAACCAGGTAGGCTGCTCATGATCTCCTCACGGCTGAGACCACGCGGGGCTGGGCCGCGAAACTGCGGCGCAAAGCTGAAGATCAAGAAAGCCGCGCCGCGCGCCGCGGCTTCGGTGACGCCGGTCGCGTAGGCGGCGCGCTGGGCTTCGTTCAGCCCGTGGAAACATCCCAGGTCGAGCAAGAGCGTATAGCCGTCGCCGATGTTGAGCTTGGGCAACTGCGTCACGTCGCCTTGAATCCAGTGCGGCGCGACCCCTGCGGCGCCGGCGCGCTGGCGCGCCATCTTCAGCGCGCGCGCCATGTAGTCGACCCCGGTCACCTGCCAACCGTGCCGGGCGAGATAAATGGCCTCTGTGCCGCCGCCACAGCCGAGGTCGAGGGCGCGCCCTGGGGCCAGCGCTTCTTTGCCTTCGACCAACTCCACCAACTCCGGCGGCACTTTTCCCTGGTCCCAAGGCCGGATGCTGAGGAAGTAAAGCAGCCAATATCCGATCCGAGGTGACGCTACGTCTGCGACCCTAGACTCACTCGCAATCTGCGTGCGCTCAACGGCCATCTCCTGCCTCCCTGGGAATCATCTCCCCGTACACTCGCCACTGTATACGAACTTTATTCAGTGTAGCTTGACTACATTGAATGTGGCGAGTATACTATGCTGTATGGCAGATGTCAAGCAGGAAGATCGACTCACCTATCGCCAACAGCAAGCACGGGCGACGCGCGCGCATATTGCCGCGACGGCGCGGCAGCTTTTCCGCGCTCAGGGCTATGCATCCACTTCGGTGGAAGCCATCGCGGCGCAGGCGGGCGTGGCCGTCAGCACGGTCTATGCGATTTTCCGCAACAAGCGGTCGATCCTGGCTGGAAGAAGCGCAGATCCGCCCCTTGATGGAGCAGGCGCTGATGGATGGCGACATCTCGCAGCGCATTGCCACCGCCGCCCGCTGGACGCGCCAGCAGTGGGAACGGGGCGCGGACGTGTTGACACTGCTGCATGCAGCCGCCCAGGTCGACGCCGATGTAGCGGCCATGCTGGCGGGGTGGATCGAGGAAAAGTCGCGCGCCATGGCGCGCTTTGTGGCCTCGCTGGAGGGGTCGCTGCGGCCCGGCCTCGACCTGGAGCGGGCCGGCGATCTCTTCGATGCGCTCACGATCCCGGAGCTATACCGCGAGCTGGTCGACCGGTCGGGCTGGCAGCCCGACGAGTATGAGCAGTGGCTGGCCCGCGTATTGGCCTGGCAACTGCTTGGACGGGCCGACCCTTGACCGGATCGCAAGGCTGCGCTTAGCGCAATTCCAGCAACTCCACATCAAAGATCAGCGTGGCGTTAGGCGGGATCACGTCGCCCGCGCCGCGCTCGCCATAGCCTAGCTGCGGCGGCACGACCAGTTGGCGCTTGCCGCCCACGGCCATGCCTTTGACGCCCAGGTCCCACCCGGCAATCACCTGGCCCATGCCCAGGTTAAAGGCGAAGGGTTCGCCACGGTCCAGCGAACTGTCAAACTTGCCGCCATCGGCCAGCCAGCCGGTGTAGTGCACCACCACGACCTGGCCGGGCATGGGCGTCGGCCCCGCGCCCACCACCAGATCGGCATACTGAAGGCCTTGCGGAGTGGTGATGTAGGCCGACGCATCGACCTGGGTTGGGGTATCGGGCGCGCCCTCGCCGACCTCGACCAGTTCCACGTCGAAAATCAGCGTGGCGTTGGGCGGGATCACGTCGCCCGCGCCCGCTTCGCCATAGGCCAGCTCCGGCGGGATCACGAGAATGGCCTGGCCGCCCTGGTTCATCAGGGCGATGCCCTCATCCCAGCCGGGGATGACCATACCTTTGCCCAGGGCAAAGCGGATCGGGTCGCGGCCTTCCGAGCTGTCAAAGACCGTGCCGTCTTCGAACGTGCCGGTATAGTGGACGGCCACGACTTGGCCGGGTTGGGGTTGGGGGCCAGTTCCGGCCACGACCTCGGTATATTGCAGTCCGCTGGCGGTGGTCACTGTTTTCTCCGGGTTGATCGGCGTCGGCGACGCCTTGGGTTGAGCGTTGGTCGGGGCGGGCGTATCGGCAGGTTGGGGCTGGCTTGGGTTCTGGGCTGCCGGGGCGGGCGTAAGTATGGGCGTTGCGGCGGGCGCTGCCGCCGGCGTGGCGCGCTCGCGGCCACAGGCGGCCACGACCAGCGCCGCCAAACCGAGCAGCATCACCCGCGTCAGCGTTGGAACGATGCGCGGCATGGGGCAAAGACTCCTTCTACGATGAGGCATCCTACGATGAGGCATCCTACGATGAGGCATCCTGCGATGGAGCATCGACGTGCCGCGGGCGGTCGGCATCGGGCCAGGGGCCGGACGGCTGTGGCGGGAGCAGGACCCAGCGCTCTTCCTCTTTGAAGATGCGCAGACCGCGCGCCTGATAGTTGGCAAGCGCGCCGGGATGGTCGAGCGAGCAGGTATGCACCCAGACGCGGGTCGCGCCCATGGCCCAGCCGCGTTGAATGGCCTGGGTCAGCAGATAGCCGCCGATGCCGCGCCCGATAAACTGCGGCAGCAGCCCGAAATAGACGATCTCGACATCGCCGCCAGGCTGGCTTTCTAACTCGACATAACCCGCAGGCGTGCCGCGCGCATAGGCGACCCAGGTCTCCAGTTCGGGCCGGTCGAGATAGAGCATCCAGTGTTTATAGCTCCAGGTCAGCCGGTCGCGCCAGTGCCAGTCGCCGCCCACCGCGGTGTAGAGAAAGCGGTTAAATTCCGGCGACGGGATCTCGGCCTGGCGCATCTCAACCTGGTCGGGCAGGCGGTGCGCCGGGCGCAGTTGAGCCGGGTCGGTCATCTCCAGATGATAGATGACGACGCGGGTGCGGGCCGTCGGCAGGGATGGAAGCGGCGTGTGTGTAGTCATGATGCAAACTGTATCACAGCAGCAGGCCAGCGGCCAAGCCCAGGCTAAAGAGCAGGCTCAGCCGGGCTGTGCCGGCCAGGGCGGCGTTGAGCGTAGGGCCGTCTTGGGCGGTAGTGATGGTCTGCCCCAGCCGCACTGCCAGGGGCAAGGTCAGCCAGGAGAGCAGCAGCCAGGTGTTGCCGCTGTGCGCCCACAGCACCAACGGCGCGAGATAGGCGGCGATCAGCAGCAGCAGATATTCGACCTGGGTCCCCTGCCGCCCCAGCCGCACGGCCAGCGTCATCTTGCCGCCGCGGCGGTCGGTCTCGATATCGCGCAGGTTGTTGACGACGAGGATGGCGGTGATCAGCGCGCCCACCGGGATCGCCACCAGCAGGGCGTCGAGCGTGAGGCGCAGCGTCTGCACATAGTAGGTTCCGATCACCGCGACCGGGCCGAAGAAGAGAAAGACAAAGAGGTCGCCCAGCCCGATATAGCCAAACGGTTTGGGGCCGCCGGTGTAGGCCAGCGCGGCCAGGATCGATGCCACGCCGATGGCGAGGATGGGCCAGCCGCCCACGACGATCAGATAGAGGCCGATCAGCGCGGCCGCGCCAAAGACGGCCACCATGCCCGCGCGCACCGCTGCCGGCGAAAGCAGCCCGCCGGCGGTGACGCGCGTCGGGCCGATACGGTCGGCGCGGTCGACGCCCTTGACGTGGTCAAAATAATCATTGGCGAAGTTGCTGCCGATCTGGAGCAGCAGCGCCCCGGCGAGCGCGGCCAGCGCCGGCCCCAAGGCAAAGCCGCCGTGCGCTGCGGCCAAGGCGCTGCCCACGATCACGGGACTGACGGCGGCGGGCAGGGTCTTGGGGCGCGCCGCCAGCACCCAGGCTTGACGGCGCGAGGGCTGTGCTGCCGGTTGAGTTGTCGGCTGTGTCGTCGGCTGCATCGGCTTGCGCTACTGAGCGCGGATCCAGTTGACGATCGAGAGGATCTGCGCGTCGGATAGGTCGGGGCGTCCGCCGCTGGGGGGCATGACCAGCCCGGTGGTGTTGCGCGGGTCATTGAGATCAACCCCCTGGCGGATCAGCGCCAGGATGTCGGCGTCGCTGCCGGAGTTGATCAGTTCCGACTCGACCAACGTGTTGCCCAGGTTGGGCAGGCCGCGCGCATCTTGCCCATGGCAGGCGGCGCAGCTTTCCTTGAAGATCTGCGCGCCCTGCGCTGGGTCGGTGGTCTGGGCAAAGGCGGCAACAGGGGAGGCGACCGCCTGTGCGCCGCCGGGGACTTCGGTCAGCGCCAGGGCGGGCCGGGGCCGCGTGTTGATGTAGGTCAGGATGGCAAAGGCGATGATGGCCGCGGCGATCACGCCTGCAACCTGCCACCACGGGGTAGGCCGGTCTGCCAGTTCGTCCGGCTCGCCGGCGGTGAGCGCGATCAGTACCAGGATCGTGATGAGAAAGAAGCCAATCATCGCCAAAAAGGGGATGGTGATAAAGCCAAACCAGTTGATCCAGGCCGTTGTACAGGGAATGCCGCTGCGACAGACCGTGGGCGCGCCGAAGATCATCGTCTTTTCAAGCAGATAATGGTAGGTTGAAAAGCCCTGCCCGACGATGGAGAGGGGCAGCACAAAATAGGGCAGGTTGCCGTCTTGGCGCAGCAACCCGACGGCCAGGATCGCCGCCAGCGGATACATGAGGATGCGCTGATACCAGCACAATTCACAGGGCAGATAGCCGGCTACCTCGCTAAAATAGAGGCTGCCCAACAT
>QEUY01000524.1 GCA_003577365.1 Chloroflexota bacterium
TCACGCTCAAGGTGGCCGCATCAATCACGCTCACACTGTTGTCGCCGCTGTTGCTGACATAGACCGTGGTGTTGTCCGGGCTGACGATCACGTGCGCCGGGGAAGCGCCCACCGGCGCAGTGCCCAGCAGCGTATAGGTCTGTGCGTCTATCGCCACGGCCAAGCCCTCATGCCCGCTCACGGCCCAGACCGTGCGGCCATCGGGAGAGACCTGTACATTGTGCGGGCCGGGGATGCCGGTCAGCGTGGCGACCACGGTCTGGCTGGCAGCATCGACGGCCGTGAGGCTGTTGCCTTCCTCGTTGGCGACCCAGATCGTGCCCGTCACGCGCTCCGCGGCCAGTGCGGGCTGAGGTTCCCCCGCCGGGGATTCTGTACTTGCGCCAGGCGCCACGACCAGCGGTGGCGTGCAGGCCGCAAGCCCCCCCATTGTCAACACAGTCAAAGCGACCAGTAACCAACGGTTCCCCATCGCAGGAAATCTCCTATCTATACGCAAATTCATGGGAAAGTCTACACCGTGGTAAGCAGGCGTAGACCATCGCAATTTCGGCACATTCACACGGACTGTAAGTCGCGCCGGATCGTCTCGTATTCCTCGCGGCTGATCTCGCCACGCGCATAGCGCGCCTGGAGGATCCTGCCAGCCCACGCACCCCCCAGATGACCAGCCCTACAACCAGCCCCCAGAACAGCAACATCCCCAGCCCACCGAACATCATTGCACCCCACCCCCACTGCCAGTCCATCATCGAAAGTCTCCTTGCGCTTGTGACTGCCAACTCTTGCGCTGCTGCCGGCACATATGCCCGACATGGGCGCTGCGGCTGTGCGCCAGATAGACCACACAGGTCTCCGGTGCCTGTTGAAATCGCTCCAGGCAGTCTTGACAGCAAAACAGATAGGTCCAACCAGCATAGGTGCAGCAAATGGCCGACGCACTTGGTTCGACCACCATGCCGCAGATCGGATCGACCCTGATGATCGTCGACATCGTTCACCTCCTTCCTGCCGCCCACGCGCCCCATGCGCGCGGGGCCAGCCTTCCGCCGCCAGGATACGCCATGTCTCGCCGGCACGGGCGCGCCGAAACGCGCCCGCACAGTAGGCATTTTGGCCTAACCGCGGTGCTTGCTTGGGCTGCGGGTTGAGGATCTTGCCGATCATTTCAAAACAGGAAAAGGCAACCGCGCTCATGCCGTAGGCTGCATGGGTCGTTGCATTAAGCTCTACCGAAAAGGGTCGGGCGTCATGGCGGTTGCGCCGTCTCTTGGCGCGCTTGTTGCGCCAAGAGAAGCATAGAGCGGTGACAAATAGGGGGTTGATTTGCACCGCTCTTTTCAAATGTGCCTGCACCGGCAGCGGCACTCGGTTTCTGGGCAATCATCCCAGCATAACAATGGAGCAGCCCCGGCCCAGCCATTTCGTTTATATCGGGCGTGGGGGCCAACTCTAGTCGGCAAATGCGCCATTACTCGCTGCCGCTGCTGCGGAACTCATAGCCCTGATGCGGCATAGCGAGATAGGGGAATGCATGCTGGAACGGCACGTCGTTGGTGTCGAGGCCGTCGTTCAGAACGGGGATCAGGTCTGCGCTGAACTCGAAGGTATCCGCAGTCAGTACCGAGTAGGCGGCCCCGGCTACAGCCAGCAGTTCGATATCCGTTACATCATCCTGCAGACGACGCCCGTTGGGGAAGCCACAAGCATCGCCGCCCAACAGGCCGAGCTTGTAGTTCGGCTCCGGCGAACAAAGGCTGCCTGCCACGCCAGGGCGGAACTGCTCGGCGACGTTGAGCCGGATCATTTCGGCGGGGCGCACGATGGACGGACGGTTGACGTTGGTCCCGGCAGGCACAGTCACTTCGCCGTTGGGCGTCACCAGTGTGAAATCCTTGGTCGTCACCATGCCGGTGAAGAAGATCGCCACCAGATCGTCGCGCAGCTTGGCCGGGAGCGGCACGCCATAGAGGGCATTGAGCAGCGTGCCGACTTCGGGGGTGTACACACTGCTCGCCAGCAGTTCACCGGCCCGCGTATCGCTGGTATAGACATCATAGTCTTGCTCCGGCTTCAGGCTGTTAAAGGCATCCTTCAGCGCCAGCGGCAGCACGACTTCGTTGACCAGCGGCATGCCCAGGCGCGAGATCTGCACCAGATCGCCAACATTTTGAATGTTACCGGCGCCAAAGACGCGCACGGTGGGCCGGCTGCTGGTCGCCCACACACCTAGCACCGTGTTGTCACTCGCCTGGTCCAACAGCCGCTCAATCGGTATCTGGATGGCAATGCTGTGTACGTTGAACCCGGCGAGGCCATCCACCCCTTCACTCGGCCCACTGTCGTAGCCCACCGGCGTAGCCTGGGGGCGCAACGACAGCAAGTCGAAGATCGAACCAAGGTCGACCCAGAACGGATCATCGGTTTGGCCGGCAAAGACCTTGATATCGCCGTGATCGGTCGCAATGGTCTGCACGGCCTCCTGGAAGAGGGTTTGGTAGTCAGGCGTTGACTTCGGCCCGATGTGGGCGGGCGGTACAGGGAACCCTTCGCCAAGCACAGTCGCCTTGCCGTTGACGATCTCCTCGACCCGGGCCGGCACGTTGGCGTGGGTGCCGACGGCCCCGGAGATCTGGCCGACCGCGATCTCGCGGCCCTGGACATCGCCGACATTGTCCACATGCAGCTCGTAGACCACGTCGTCGGCAAAACCATAGTAATATGGCCCGCCCTGTGGAAGTTCCCCCGGGATCCACGAGCCAATGATCGTGACTGTGTCCGGCCGATCAGGGCTGACAAAGGCATAGGTATCGGTGTTATCGGCCGACGGGTCGCGCGCGATGAGCGGCGCCTCACGGTGACTGGAGCCGTACGCATCTTGGCTGCTACCGATCAAGCTGCTTGCAAGCAGCAACACCCCCGCCAGACCAAAGTACAGGGTGTTCTCCAGCACTTTGGCGACCTGTTTCTTGAGTTTGCGATTCATAGTGTTCTCCCGTTCTGTACGGTTGGCGACCAAACCAGTGAAACGTCATGTGGCTGTATGCGATGTACCCAAATGACCTCCTGACCGTAGATGGGTTCTACCGAAACTGCTCATTGCCCGGTTGCGAGGGCTGTTTCCTGGAGTCCCTGTTGTGCAATCGGAGCATAGAGCGGCGAGAAGTAGGGATTGATCTGCAAGGCTGTCTGCAAGTAATCGTGCGCGCCGATAGTGTCACCCCGCTTCTGGGCAATCATCCCTGCATGGAAGTGCAGCAGCGCGTCTTGGGTCCCCAAACGTAACGCCTCCCGGCTATAACGCCACGCCTCTTCGTAGTCGCCGTCGTGATAGAGCGCCCAGGCCAGGGCGTCGGCGGCATAGATAGTCGGGCGCTGGGCATAGGCAGCGCGCGCCTGGTCCACGGCGGCTACGGGATCAGTCCCGTGGCTGGCGCTGAAGAGGGCCATCTCCAGATCGACATTCATCCCGGCGGCAGCGTTCAGTTGTTGAATGACGTCGACCAACTCATATTGCCGGCGCGCCAGTTCCAACTGGCCGGTCGCCTCATACAGTTCGCCCAGCGCGATCACAAATTCCGGCAGCGGCAGCCGGTCGATGATCTGCTCGTACAAAGCAATCGCCTGGACGGTATTGCCCTGGGCCGCATACACACGCGCCATCCCCCCCAGGGCATAGGGATAGTCCGCCCTGGCCGCCAACACCTGCGAATAGACCGCCGCCGCTTGCGTGAGATCGCCTCGATTCATGTAAAGATGGCCTACATGCGTCAGCGTCCATAGCCAGCCTTCACTGCCGGGCGGGGCCGTTCGGACCGCGGCCTGCATGGCTGCGAGCGCGCCGTCGACATCGCCATACAGCTCACGCACATAGGAGACGCGGCTATACGAGTTGAGATCAGGCCGCAGATCGACCATCTTTTGCAGCGTCTGCACCGCTTCGTCATAGCGGCCCAACTCCACCTGCCCATCGACCATGACGCCAAGCGTCTCGGCCCGGAAGGGGTTGATCGCCCAGGCCTGGCCGGCCCAGACCAATGCCCCGCGAAAATCGTGCAGCGCCGCCGCCAGGATGCCCCGCCCGATCAGCGCGTCGATCTGCTGAGGGTCACGCGCCAGCGCCTCGTCGAACGCTTTGCCGGCGCGGCCGTAGAGCGAAAGGTCGTTGGTGAGGCGCACCTGCTGTAAAAGGGCCAACCCCAACTGGGCATAGGCGTTGGCGTCGTCGGGGTTCCGCTGCAGGCGCGCCTGCAACTGGTCAACCGCCGTCTGCGAGGCAGGCTCTACAGGCGCCACCGGCGCAGCGCGCGGCCCCGGTTGCGGGTCGAGCATCCGCACCGTGCCGGCGAGCACCAGGCTGAGCATGGCCACGCCCAAGACGAACAGCGGGCCGCGCAGCATACGCGGGGCGCGAGAAACGCTGAGGAGTGTCATCCGAGCCGCCTCCTTTCACACCTACGCGTCACAAACCTATCCAGCACAAACCTACACAGCCGCAGGTGCGGCGCGCGAGCCGTCTGAAAAGCGCCCTCCTTTCGCGCGCCGCACCGCTTGTCCCTTCAGAATGCTGGGCCGGCAGCTATTTGGGAGCAAGAGGGACAAAGAGTCTGTCTACCTCGCCCACCTGCTCGCCGCCTTGCTGGCCGTCCTCTCCGGCGTTCCCCTGGTCGGGTTTGCCCTCTTGGCCGCCGGAGCCTGCGTCCATGCGTTCAGATTCGTCTGCCTCACCTGGACCCGCTTGCGCGATGTCCGCCGCCGTGGCTTCCGCATTCCACACAGAGCTGCTCACGACGCTTGTGCCGAGGGTCGTTGCTGCGCCGGCGGCAGCCGCACCGCCCGCGCCTGTGGCATACTCGACGTAGAGCCGCGGCGCAAGCGCCGGTGAACCATCATAGGACCAGGCGGAACGCTCACCTGTCCCCGTGACGATGATCGCCAGCGCATTGCCCGCCGCCCAACCGGGCCGGCTGACGACCTCCTGGACAATCGCCCCCAGATCAGGCGTCCAATACGGCTCATCCTCTGCCCAATCCGGCACATCCGCCCAGGTGACGCTCGCACCGGTGAGCGTGCGCCCGCTGATGTTGAACGGGCTGTTGGCAAAGGCCGGCGCATTATCGGCAGCCTCAGCATAGAACGTCAAAGCGGCAGGCCCTTCCGAATCGTCTTCAGCGATAAACTGGAGATAGGCCTTCACAATCGTCGCGCCCGGCGGGATGTCGAGGTTGCCAAAGCGCAGCCCGACCGTGCGCGGTTCGTCGCCATCCTGCCCCAGTTCGAGATCATGGCTGGCGGAGTGGACACGGCCGTCGTCACGCTCTTCGGAATCGTCGAAGCGTGCATTCACCTGCGCCGTGGTGGATTGCGTCGTCGCCTGCCCCATGGGGTTTTCATGGATGTGTTCTTGGCCGCTCTGCGCCAGCGCCATATAGGGGAACTCGTCACGGAAGGGCCGGTCGTTGAAGTCGACGTTGTCGCTCAAGACGGAGATCAGATCGGGGTTAAAGCTGAAAGCGGCATCGCGGCCATCCAATACTTGATAGGCTGCGCCGGCCACGGCCAGAAGCTCGATTTCCACGATGTCGTCGAAGAGGCGGCGGCCATTGGGGAAGCCGCAAGCATCGCCGCCCAACACCCCCAGGCGGCTCGGCGTGGGCGAGCAGAGATCGCCCTTGATGGCGGTGTTGATGCGGATCATCTCTGCCGGCACGCCGCTCGCCGGGCGGTTGACATTGAAGCCCGCGGGCAGCGTCACCGGGCCGTTCGCCGTTTGAATGGTGAATGTGTTCGCCAGCACCATGCCCGTCAGGAAGATGTCGAAGATGTCGCCGCGGCCCGAACGGACATCCCCCACGGTGAATTCAGTCTGGCAATCCTGATCGCTGTCGCCTGGCAGCGGCACGCCGTACAGGGTACAGAGCAGATTGCCGACTTCGGGGTCCTCCACGCTCCCCTGCAGAATCTCCTGAATGACGGCGCCGCCGCCCCCGGTGTAAAGCGCCGCGTCGACGCTGGGCGGGATGCTGTTGAAGGCGTCCTTGAGCGCGTAGGGCAGCACGACCTCGTTGACCAGGGGCATCCCCAGCCGAGAGACCTGCACCGGGTCGCCGCTGTTGTCCAGCGTGCCCAGCCCTGCCGGCCCGTTGAGCACGCGCATCGCCGGGCGGCGCGCCGTGGCCCAGACCCCCAGCACCGGCTCGCCGGGGATGGTCAGGCGGCTGATCGGGACTTCGATCACCAGGCTGTGGACGTTGAACCCGGCCAAGGAGTCCACCGCGTCGTTGTTGCCTTTGCTATACCCGATCGGCGGCGCT
>QEUY01000525.1 GCA_003577365.1 Chloroflexota bacterium
CGCACGAAATAGGGCGCATCCAGCACGAAGATGTTGGCGGCGTATTCGGGGATGCCTTTCTCCAGCGGCGCGGCTTCGCTGCGCGGGCGGCAGGCCGCTTGGATCAACCCAATCACTTCGTCGACCTGCTGCGCCTCGACGCCGATCAGCAAAGTGGCGTTGCCGCGGCGCAAAAAGCCGCCGGTGGTGTTGATCCGCGTCAGCCGGTGGCCCGCCGCCAGCAGCTCCCCGATCACATTGTCGGCGTCTTCGCCGCGCACGACCGCTACCATCAACCGCATCGCATCACGTCTCCCTTCTGGTTGTTGCGCGGTGGGTGTGCCTGCTTGGGGCGCGGGGGCCGCCGCATCGCTGCCACCGGAGATATGGACAAAACGTTCGACCGGCACGCCAAAGACCACCGCGCCGCCGACCTCCACCTCCACGGGCGCAAAGTAGACATGGGGCGGTTCTGGGGTAGGCCAGGGGTTGACAAACTTGGTGCGGGTCTTGCAGGTGGCGCGGATGGCGTCGAGTACAGCGTCAAACTCGTCTTCTTCAATGCCCAGCAGCAAGGCGACGTTGCCCGTGCCAAACAGCCCGCCGGACGAGTTGATCTGGGTCAGCCGCAGCTTCTGTTCGATCAGGCGCGCGGCCAACCCTGGGGCATCCTCGCTCTGCACAATCGCTAGCAGTAAGAGCATCCAACCTCCTTGTCGAAGAGTCGTCAAAACCTAGTATTCATCCTATCACGCATCAGCCGGAACACCATTTTCCACAAGCGATGATCCACAGGGCCAAAACCGTGCTACAATGGACACTTGCCCCAACCTCCCCGACCATTTGCCCCCATGTCCCCCATGGGCATGGCCGTGCAGGCGTGGACGTGTAGAGATGGCCGGCTTCCGGTGCTCCGGGCCGGGCTGGCCCCTCAGGTTCTGGCCCCTCAGATGGAGGGAAGGAGACATCCCCATGGCAGCCGAGCAGCCGTCGATCGAACGGATTCCGGGATACTGCGCGCTGTGTGTCTCGCGCTGCGGCTCGACCGCCGTCGTCGAGAATGGCCGTTTTGTCGCCCTGGAGCCGGACCCGTCTCACCCGACCGGCCAGGCACTCTGCGCCAAGGGGCGGGCCGCGCCGGAGCTTGTCTACCATGCCGACCGGCTGCTCTACCCGCTGCAGCGCACGCGCCCCAAGGGTGACCCGGATCCGGGCTGGCGGCGCATCACCTGGGACGAAGCGCTCGACCTGACCGCGACCCGGCTGCGGCAGTTGGCCGAAACGGACGGCCCCGAAAGCGTGGTCTTCAGCGTGGCCTCGCCGTCCACGTCGGCGTCGGTCGATTCGACGCCTTGGATTGAGCGATTGATGCGCGCCTTCGGCAGCCCGAACCTGTGTGCGTCGATGGAGCTGTGTGGCTGGGGCCGCTATCTCGCCACGGTCTACACCTATGGCGCGAGCGTGCCCGGCAATTATATGCCTGATTTGGAGCACGCCGGCTGTATTCTGTTTTGGGGATATAACCCGAACGTGGCCCGGCTGAGCCACGCCACCGCCACCATGGCGGCGCTGAAACGGGGCGCGCGCCTGATCGTCGTCGACCCGCGCCGGGCCGGTCTGGCCGGTCGGGCCGATGTCTGGCTGCAAGTGCGCCCCGGCACCGACGGCGCGCTTGCGCTGGCCCTGGCACATGTGATGATCGAGCGCGGGTGGTATGATCAAGATTTTATCCGCGAGTGGGCGAATGGGCCACTGCTGGTGCGCGCCGACAATGGCCGTCTGCTCACCGAGCGCGCCCTCGACGCAGAGGGCGGCGCGCAGCGCTATGTCGCCTGGAACGAGGCCAAGCGCGGGCCTACGCTCTACGACCCCGCCCTTGGCGGCTATGATGGCGGGAGCGCGGATCTGGCGCTCTTTGGCACGTATATGGTCGATACGCCGCAGGGTAAGCTCATTTGCCGGCCTGCGTTTGACCATGTGGCCGAACTCTGCCGGCGCTATCCCCCAGAGGTGGCAGCGGGGATCTGTGGTGTTGAGCCGGGCCAGATTGAGCGCGCTGCCCAACTGCTCTGGGAGGCGCGGCCTGTCGCCTACTATGCCTGGAGCGGCGTGGAACAGCAGACGAGCGCCACCCAGATCGCGCGCGCCATCGCGCAGCTCTATGCGCTGACCGGCAGCTTCGACAGCCAGGGCGGCAATGTGCTGTTTGCGGGCGCGCCCACGGTCAATGTCGCCGCCATCGCGTCGGCGCAGCGCGCCCCGGCCCTGGGGCTGGCCGCTCGGCCGCTCGGCCCGTCGCGCTGGCAGCATGTCTCCTCGGACGAAATCTACCGTGCGATTTTGGAGCAGCAGCCCTATGCGGTGCGCGGGCTGGTCGGGTTCGGCGCAAACCTGCTCGTCGCCCACGCCGATGGCAGGCGCGGGCGGGAGGCCCTGGCCGCGCTCGACTTCTATGTGCATGCCGACCTCTTCATGAACCCGACCGCCGAGCTGGCCGATATCGTGCTGCCGGTGGCGAGCGCCTTCGAGCGCGAGGCGCTCAAGGTTGGCTTCGAGGTGAGCGCAGACGCACAGGCGCTGGTGCAGTTGCGCCGGCGTGTCGTCGCGCCGCGCGGCGAGGCTCGTTCCGATACCGAGATCGTCTTCGATCTGGCCTGTCGTCTCGGCCTGGGCAGCCAGTTTTGGGACGGCGATATCGACGCAGCCTACCGCGATCAACTCGCCCCTTCCGGTGTGTCGTTGGAGACGCTGCGCACACAGCCGGGCGGGGTGCGCGCGCCCGTCCAAACCCGCTACCGCAAATTCGCCAAGCAGAAGAACGGCGTGCCGCAAGGCTTTGCCACGCCGACACGCAAGGTCGAGCTGTACTCCGAGACATTGTTGGCGCATGGCTATCCGCCTCTCCCAGAGTACGCCGAGCCGCTGGTAAGCCCGCAGGCGCGACCGGATATCGCCGAGCAGTACCCGTTGATCTTCACCTGCGCCAAGCATACGCTCTTCTGTGAGAGCCAGCATCGCGCCTTGCCGAGTCTGCGCCGGCATGCGCTCGACCCTGAGGTGGAGCTACATCCGGTCGCGGCTGCCGAGCGCGGCATTGGCGCGGGCGATTGGGTGCGTATCGAGACGCCGCAAGGCAGTGTACGGGCGCGGGCGCGGCTCAACGAGACGTTGGCGACCAATGTTGTCTGCGGGCAACATGGCTGGTGGCAGGCCTGCCCAGAACTGGGCGTGCCCGGCTATGACGCCTTTAGCCCAGATGGGGCCAATCTCAACCTGATTATCGGCAATGAGGCCATCGACCCGATCAGCGGGTCGGTCCCGCACCGCGCCTATCTCTGCCAGATCCGGCGCGTGGGGCCAGCCGTCTGACCGGCAGAAGCCATCGCCTGCCTGCTTTTTCGGGCGAGCGGGCGCAGTTTGCATCCATCCTCAGCGGTGTTATAATGGCCCCACTGCACGCCGCTGAACCGGATTAGCTACGGCTGCTGCCGGTTGTTCCTGTTTTCAAGGAGAAGTTGATGATTCCCCATTTTGGACCTGTTGAGTTGATCCTGATCTTGGTCATTGTGGTGATGCTGTTTGGCGTCGGCAAGCTGCCGGAAGTCTTCGGCTCGGTCGGGCGCGGCATTCGTGAGTTCCGCCGCAACGCTGAGGTGGGCGACGAGGAGAAGACGGCGACCCATGTCGAAAAGACCGTCACTACCGTGAAGACCGAGACGACAGAACCGACCCACACCAGCTAAGCGACGCGCCGCCCGCACGGCGGCTGTTCGCAGGGCGGCTGCGCTCCTGTCAGGCA
>QEUY01000526.1:0-1350 GCA_003577365.1 Chloroflexota bacterium
TGCAACTGGACTTGGGCGTCGCGCTGGAACTCCTCCACCGAGATGCGCCGGAAGAGCCAGACGGCGGCGATCAGCCCGGCGATCTCGATCCCGAAGACAGCAATGTAGCCTGCGGCCGGGGCTTGGGTCAAGCGCAGCACGACATCGCGCACCAGCCCGCTGATGATGTTGCCCAGCGCCTGGCCCGCAAAGTTGGCTACGCCCCACGCGCCCATATAGAGGCCGGCGGCTTCAGGCACGGTCATATCGATCATAAAGCTCAGGTTGCTGACGGTCATCAACCCGCCGCCCAGCCCCAGCACCCAGACCGCGGCCATAAAGGCGGTGGGCAAGCCTGCCAGCCCGGTGACAATGATGCCGCCAAAGGCGGCGACGACCACCGCCGCGCCCCAGTTGGCGCTGCGCTTTTTGCCAAAGCGCCGCACCACGGGCAGACCGCCCAGCAGGGTCATAAAGACGCCCACACCCCAGATCGACGCCAGGCGCGTGGTCTGCGCCACGGGCATCCCCAACACGTCGGCCCCATAGGGTTCGAGCATCACATCTTGGGCGTGGATGCTGAGCAGCACCAGCAGCAGATAGACAAAAAAGCGCCGCGCCGACGGGTTGCCCGCCAGGGCGCGATAGGCGTCGAGCGGGTGGTCGGCGCTGTGCCGCACCCTGCGCCCCGCGGCGGGCGGTTCCAGCCCACCCGCGCCGACCAAAACCAGGACGCTGGCGATCATCCAGACCAGGCCAAAGGCATTGTAGAGCGCCTGCTCGCTGAAGGGGTCCAGCAGGGCCGCCATGCCCAGGGCCGTGGCAATCGTGGAGAGGATCATGGCGGTCCACATCCAGCTCACGGTGCGGCTGCGCCAGCCCGTGGCGTCGTGGGTCAGATCGCTGAGCAGCGACAGATAGCTGACCGACGCCACATTGACGCCCACGCCCCACAGGGTAAAGCTGCCCAGGGCGGCGAGCACGCCCCAGCCGGGCTGCGCTTCCAGCAGATAGACGGCGTGGGCCGTGAGATAGCTGCCAAATGAGGCCATTAGCCCGCCCAGCACGATCCAAGGGGAGCGATGCCGCCCGCCGACAGGATAGCGGTCGGCCCAGTTGCCCACCCAGACTTGCAGCGGAGAGAGCAAATAGGGCGCCGAAACCAGGATGCTCACCCAGAGCGCCGACATGCCCATATCGGCGATCATGACGCGGTTGAGCGTGCTGGTCACCGGCACGACGGTGATCGAGACGCCGACATGGACAAGAGCGAGCTGCAGGACGCGTCGCCAATTCATCGACCGGTTCATGGCGCGAAGAATAGCATAGATTCCCATAGGCTCCAATAGGTTTGCTTCCAATTAGAGCCAG
>QEUY01000526.1:1366-5136 GCA_003577365.1 Chloroflexota bacterium
AGAGCCAGTCGACCAGTTCGGCGCTGCTGGCGAGCACCAGATCGCTTTCCAACAGGTCATGTTCTTCGCCCAGCCCGCAGAGCACGCCGACGGTCGCCATCTCGGCGGCGCGGGCGGCGCGCAGGTTGCTGTCGGTGTCGCTCACCATCAAGACCTGATGGGGTTCCAGCAGCAGCCGCGCCGTGGCGTTGACCAGCGCGTCGCTGTGCGGCAAGAGGTTGCGCACGTCATTGCGCCCCAGGATCAGCGCAAAGGTGGTGGGCGATAGCCCGGCGTTGCGGAAGAAGTGGCGGATAGCAGCGTCATCGCGTGTGGAGACCAGCACCAGCCGGTAGTGGGGCGCAAGCCGCAGCAGCATATCGACCACGCCGGGCAGCGGCTCCAGATGGGGCGCGGCGGGATAGCCGCGCAGCCGGTCGAGCGTGGGCAGGATGCGGTCGATGTATTCCTGGTTGGTCAAGCGCCGCGACTGGCTGACCAGAAAGTTGACCAGCCCCTCGATCCCCACCATGGCGCGGCGCATGATCCGGCCGCGCAGATCGGGCGACACCAGCGGGTCGAGCCAGCCGACAGGGCGTTTGGCCCATGCCACCAGCGCCCAATCCAGCCCGGTCAGCGTGCCGTCGAGGTCAAAGATGATCGCCTCAATCTTGCGCCCAGCGAGCAGGCCGGGGATGCGGATGGCGGCCTGGGTCGTGCGCCGCGGCTCGAACGGCTCCAGGTCAAAGAGGCGGTGATAGAGATAACGCAGGATCACGCGCGTGCTTGCCATGAGGGGCATGGCGAGCAGCACGCCAAGCAGGCCAAAGACCAGCGTGCCGGCGATGATCCCCACAAAGGCCACGGCAGGGTGCAGCTTGACCTGCCCGCCGACGAGGCGCGGGATCAGATAGATGTTTTCGATCTGGGCGGTGAGGATATAGATGATCAGGACGATGATGGCAAAGGTCAGGTTATTGACCGGCATCCACCCGGAGCCTTGCAAGAGGGCGAACGCCGTGCCGACCGTCCCGCTGATGCCCGGCCCGATCGAGGGCAGAAACTCCATCACGGCGGCCAGCACGGCCAGCCCGCCGGCGTTGGGCATGCCGACGATCAACAGGGGGACCCAGGTGATGACCCCCATGGCGAAGGCGAGCGTCAACTGGCCGCGCAAAAACGCATGCCAGACCTGCCCCAACTCCTGGCCGAGGCGGCGCGCGTCTTCCTGATAGTCCACCGGGATCTGATCCATAAACAGCCGCTGCAGCTTGTAGATGTCCTTGAGGATCCAGAAGTTGAGCACCAGGACATAGATCACGCTGATAACGCTGTTGGTCACCCCGCGCGCGATCGAGAGCGGGTTGCCGGTGGCGAGCAAGAGAAAGTTGCTCAACACGTTGCCCGCTTCTTGCAGCATCATGCTGAACGAGAGGCGATAGGGGCCGAGCTGGAGAAAGGGGCCGTTGGAGACATTTTGCAGGTTGTCGATCAGCTCTTGCAGCGTGCCCTGCAGCGCGGTGACCAAGTCGGCCAGCCGCGGGATCACGATCAGCGGGGTGAGCGCCACGACGACCAGCAGCGCCAGATAGATGGCGCTGACGGCGATGCCGCGCGCCCAGCCGGTGCTGCGCTGGATCCAGTTGACGGGATAGCTGAGGATAAAGGCGAGCAGAAAGGCGACGACCGTCGGCCCGATCAACACCCGGAAGGTGATCAGGATCAGGATGGTGACGACCGCCAGCGCGGCAGCGACGAGAGTCTTGGTCAGATTACTCCAACGTCGCGCACCCATGGCGGGCTAGAAGTATTTGATTGCGTTGAGGGGCCAATAGCGCAGCCAGACCCGGCCAATGATGTATTCGCGCTTGACCGGCCCGAAGGTGCGGCTGTCGTTGCTGTTGTCGCGGTTGTCGCCCATGACAAAATAGCTGAGCGGGCCGAGCGTGACGGCCTTCATGCTCTGGTAGCCCAGCTCATGCGGAAACGGCTCGGCGGCGGGGTCGCCGTTGACATAGACCACGCCGTCGCGGATCTCGATCGTCTCCCCCGGCAGGCCGATCACGCGTTTGACCAGCATTTCGTCCATGCCGGGAATGTCGAGCACCACAATGTCGTTGCGCTGCGGCGGCTGCAAGCGGTAGCTAAACTTGTCGATGATCAGCCGCTGGCGTTCGGAGAGGTTCGGCTCCATGCTCTGCCCATAGACGATGGTCGCCTGGGCCAAAAAGAGATGGACGGTCAGCGCCAGCACCAGCGCCGGCAGGATGACCTGGAGGCTCTCTTGCACGAAGACGCGCAGCAGCGCCAACCGCCCGACCTGCGCGGGCGCGCGAAAGTCGCTGTCTGCTTCTGTCAACCGGTAGCGTTCTGGCAAGGAATTGGGATCGCGCATGGTTTTGGCTCGGTACGCTCGACGTATCAAAAAGTATAGCGCGAGGGTCGATTTTGGCAAAGTGGCGCGTCGAGCCGAAAACACCTTATATGAACACGCGATATATGAACACGCGATATGAACACGCGCCGTACATGCACACCCGCCTGCCGCCGGTTTGTTGACGTCTCGCGCCGCCGACAGTATACTGCAGGCGTGGAACACTGTCTTTGGCGCGTGCCGGCTGCGTACGCACTGCCCCCCAATGGTCTATGACCGGTCTATGACCCCGCTGGTTCGCATTTTCCATGCGCTGCTGATAGCAGCCCTGTTGTTGGCAGCGGGCGCGCCTGGCCCCCTCTGGGCGCAGACGGCCACGCCCACGGTCCTGCCTGCCGAGACCCCGGCCCCACTGCCGACCCCGGATGCCGCCAAGCTGGCGCTGGACGCGCAGATCGACGCCCTGCTGGCCCAAATGTCGATTGCCGACCGCGTCGGCCAGCTCTTTCTGATCACCTTTCAGGGCAGCGATACCGGCTTTGAGAGCGACATCGCCGAACTGATCCACGGCTACCGCGTGGGCGGTGTGGTGCTCAGCGCGCGCAACGGCAACTTCAGCAACGAGAAGGGCATCGACACGCCGGCGCAGGTGGC
Organism: Chloroflexota bacterium; assembly: GCA_003577365.1. Lineage (GTDB taxonomy): Bacteria > Chloroflexota > Anaerolineae > Caldilineales > Caldilineaceae > QEUY01. The sequence goes on from QEUY01000526.1 coordinate 4,374, forward strand.
AACGCTGATCAACCAACTGCAAGCCCTGGCTTTTGGCGTGCTGCTGCCGACCGAGCAGGCGCTGCCGGAGGCTTGGCCGGCGACCTGGCCGGCGGCGGATGCCATTTCGCTGGAGCAGGTGACGGCAGTGCCGCCGGTCAATGTGCCGCTCTTTATCGCCGTGGAGCAGGCGGGCGACAGCCTGCCCGCCACCGCGCTGCGCCGCGAGTTCACCCCCCTGCCCAGCGAGATGGCGCTGGGCGCAACCTGGAACCCTGACCTGGCTAACCAGGTAGGGCAGATCGTGGGCCGCGAGCTGGCCGCGGTGGGCGTCAATCTGCTCTTGGGGCCAAACCTGGACGTATTGGAACAGCCCCGGCCCGACTTGGCCGGTGGGCTGGGCACTCATTCCTTTGGCGGCGACCCGTACTGGGTGAGCCAGATGGGCCGCGCCTATATCGCCGGGGTGCATGTGGGGAGCGGTGGGCGGCTGGCGACGGTGGCGCGCCACTTCCCCGGCGCGGGCGATGCCGACCGGCTGCAAGACCAAGAGGTGGCGACTGTGCAACGCAGCACAGAGGAGCTGCGCCGCGTGGCGCTGCCCCCCTTCCTGGCGGTGACACGCGGCGCGTCGAGCATCCTCAGCCCCAACGGCGAACCGGCAGCAACCGACGCCCTCATGTCCAGCCATATCCGCTACAGCGGCTTCCAGGGCAGTAGCTTGGGGCGCAACACGCCCATCAGCCTCTCCCCTGAACTGGGCATTGTGCTGGAGCAAGAAGGC
>QEUY01000527.1 GCA_003577365.1 Chloroflexota bacterium
GCATCAGCCAGGCATGGCAGCGGCTGGCCGAGCAGCTGCAAAGCGCCAAGCTGTGCCGCTTCGCCGAGCTGGAGCCAGACGACCAGGCATGGCTCTTCATACCTCAAGAGGACGGCGGTAACGAGGAGCGCCAATGCCAGGTCTGTGGGGTGGAACATCCGGGCACTTCCGAGAGTGAAGGCGTGCGCAAGTGTCCTCCCTGTCGCAGCTACGAAGAGCTAGGCCGTGACCTGCGCCGGGCGCGCTTCTTGCTGCTGGAAGAAGTCGAGCCGTCTGCCATCGATCTGGCGGCTGCGGCCGGCGGCTACGCGCCGGCGCTGGCGGCACTGGGGCTGCGCATCACCGTAGGAGATAGGCGTCCGCCGATACCGCCGGGGCGGGCGACGCTGCTGGCACTGGACGACGCGCCTGTGGACGAACTGCAGCCGCAACCCCATCTGGCCGTCGGGCGGCGCTTTCTGGTCAACACTGCGCCTGTCCTCAGTGAGGCCGGCCTCGCCGACCTGCGCCGGGATCACTATCCTGAGGACCCAGACGATGAACCCCTGCGTGCCGGCCAGGTCAAGCCGTTCAGTGTTCTCGCTTGGGAATCGCAGGGCATCCAGCGGCTGGGCGTGCTGCGTATGGATGTGGACAACCTGGGCCGGCTTTTTGCCGAGGGGTTGGGGGAACGCGCGACCTTGGCGCGCGTGGCGTCGCTGAGCTTGGCCGTCAGCCTCTACTTCGAGGGATGGGTGGCGCAGATCGCGCGTGAATATGGCGAGCGCCTCTACAGCATCTATTCAGGCGGCGATGATCTCTTCTTTGTGGGCGCATGGGACGCTGTGGTCGAGTTTGCCCGCCGTGTGCGCGCCGACTTCACGCCCTACGTGGCCCACCATCCGGGACTGCATCTCAGCGCCGGCATGGTGCTCGCCGGTCGGAAGTATCCGCTGGCGCAGGCGGCGCGCGAGGCCGGCAGCGCCGAGGAGCAGGCCAAGAGGTATCAGCATGCGGACGGCAGGCGCAAGGACGCTGTCTCCTTCCTGGGCGCGGTGCAGCCCTGGCAACGCTTTGGGCTGGAAGCGGAGTGCGCTGGCGGGGTCAACTCGGTGCATGCCCTGGCCCATCTGCTGCTCGACATGGTTGATCCATCTGGCGGTGGGGCGCATGTACCCAAGTCGCTGCTCGGCAACCTGGTCCAACTCTATGACCAGTATCTTGAGGCATATGAGGAACGACGGCAAGCGGGCCGCGATCTGAACCGAGCCGGCGCCCCGCAGGCGTTGTGGGGACCGTGGATGTGGCGTGGGGTTTACATGCTCAGCCGCATGGCAGACCGGCTCAAGGGCCAACCGCAGGTGCAGCGCCAGGTCCAGGAGCTGCAGCGCAACCTGGAGCAGGAGGAGTTTCGTAACATGGACTGGATCGGGCTGGCGGCGCGCTGGGCCGAGCTGTTGAGCCGCTAGGCAAGCGGTTAAGTGACATAGGAGTAGATCCGAACGATGCATTCAGTGAACAAGGAGCAGATAATGGCGGCAAGCCAAGAGATACATACCATCATCACCGACGCGGACGGCGCGCAGACATTGGTCCAGTACGCCGATCGGGTGGGCAAGCAACTGAAAGATAGTGGGCTGACGACCAGCCAAATCCGTGCTGTATTCGGTGAAGTGCGTCAGATTCAGGCGCAGTGGCAGATGGGCGAGCAGCAGCAAGCGTTGGCGCGCCGGCGGCTGACCCTGCTCAAGCCCAAGATGGCCTACCGGGCGCGCAGGGAACGCGGGCGCGCGGTCGAGATGTTGGTCGCTGAACTGGAACCGGCTCTCGACGTAGTCATTGCCGAGAGCGACGCAGAACGCCAATCCGTCTACTTCGGGCATTTCGTCGAGTTCTTTGAGGCGATCCTGGCCTACCACAAAGCCTACGGCGGCAACTGAGCCGGCGCGCAGCTATCACCATCATCGGGAGTACAGCAATGCCAGACTTCAAACAAATCCAGTTGCGCGGCAGGATCTTTCTGCGCTTCACGGTCCAGACGGTCACCGGGCTACACATCGGCGGGTCGGATACCGGCATCGAGATCGGCGGCGTGGACAAGACTGTGATCCGAGACCCGCTGACCAACCGTCCCTACATTCCCGGCTCATCGCTCAAGGGCAAGATGCGCAGCCTGCTCGAAAAATACGAGGGCAAAATCCAGAACCAGCGCATCGGCCAAGGCTTCATCCACTCCTGCCAAGATGTGGGCGACTACCAAACCTGCCCCGTCTGCCAGGTCTTTGGCGTGCCGGGCGAGCGCAATTTCAGCCTGCCCACGCGGCTCGTGGTGCGCGATGTGCATATGGACGAAGCCGAAGCTGAACGTATCCGCAAAACGGCGCGCACCGACCTGCCCTACACCGAGGTCAAGACCGAAGTGTCGATTGACCGCGTCACCTCGGCGGCCAACCCGCGCCAGATGGAGCGCGTGCCGGCGGGCACGCACTTCGGCCCCGCCGAGCTGGTCTACACCATCTACAGCGGCGGCGGCTGCGACCCGCAGGCCGACGTAGATCGGCTGGCGACGCTGGTCACGGCGCTGCAACTGGTCGAAGATGACTACTTGGGCGGGCTGGGGTCGCGCGGTTCGGGCCGCGTGCGTTTTACGGGTTTTGAGGTCAAGCTGCGCCCGCAGACCGGCTATCTGGCGGAACCGGCAGTTTTGGGGGCCTATCCCACCCTAGGCGATCTCAGCGCCGGCCTAGCGCAGATCCAAGACAGCGTGCGCGCAAAGCTGGCGCTGTAGCAGGATGCCACCATGCCGACCTTGACGGTCTACCCCCTATCCTTTGCCGGCGGGCTGCACATCGGCGGCCAGGGCGGCAAGCTGGAGGAGAGCGGCGTCACGCTGCCCGCCGACACGCTCTTTGCGGCCCTGGTCGACGCCCACCGGCGCAGCGGCGGCGACCCGCAGGCGCTGGCCGCGCCCTTTGTGGCTGTGCCGCCTGACCCGCCGTTTCTGCTCACCTCGGCCTTTCCCTACGCCGGGGCGGTGCGTTTCTACCCGATGCCCGTCGATCTGACGCGCCTGGTCACGCCTGAGACCTTGCGCGCCCGCACCAAGGCGCTGCGCCGCGTACGTTATCTATCCGAAGGGCTGCTGCGCCAGGCGCTGGATGGCGAGATGCTCGACGGCTGGCTCTTTCCGGAAGAACAGCTCGCTGAACCACAGACGGGCGCGGCGCTGCAGGGCGGGCAGTTCTGGCTGAAGGTGGATGAAATTGGCCGCCTGCCCGGCGACATGCAGCGTAAAGAAGGCCAGCGCCATGCCCTGCCCATGCTGCCGGTGGCGACGACCGCGCGCGTGCCGCGCGTGACCGTCGACCGGCTGAGCCACAGCTCGACGATCTACCACGTGGGGCGCACAACCTTTGCCGCCGGCTGCGGGCTGTGGTTCGGCGTGCACTGGCGCGACCGGGAGCGGCGCATCGAAGGCAGCCCGCTTACCTATGCCGAGGCGGTCGCCCAGGCGCTGGCTATGCTGGCCGACGACGGGCTGGGCGGCGAGCGCACGGCGGGCTATGGCGCCTTCCGGCTGGGCGCGCCGGCAGCGATGAACCTGCCGGATCCGGTCGACGGCCATCCAGCCTGGCTGCTCAGCCGCTATCATCCGGCTAGCGTAGGTGAACTGGCCGGCTTGCGGGTCGCGCAAGCCGCCTATCAGTTGGTCAAGGTCGGCGGTTGGCTGCGCTCCTATGACTATCCGGCTGTGCGCCGGCGGCGCTTGACCCTGCTCGGCGAGGGCAGC
>QEUY01000528.1 GCA_003577365.1 Chloroflexota bacterium
CAAGCTCCTGGCCGGTGTGGGGGAGGCCGGTCGCCTGCAGCCGCTGTTCGGCCTCCGCCAGCGCCCGCACCTCGGCGCGCCAGGTATAGGTGGGGTTGTCCGCGGTCATCCACCAGGGAGGGCAGCCCTGATGCGCCGCCAGGATGCGCGGGCGGTCGCGGAAATCGTCGGCATCGCAGAACTCGCCGAAGAGCCAAGGGCGAGGGCGCTGCCAATCGCGCCGCCAGTGGTCGAGCATCGGCTCCAGATAGTGCAGGTCGCCGTAGGTGTGATAGTCGGCGAAATCGGCGAAGTCCACGGGCAGCCCGCCGTAGGCTTCGCCCGAACCGCTGTTGTCGCAGAAGAGCACCCCGTCCGTAGCGCGCCGCGCCACGCTGTCGAGCTGCTGCAGCAAGGCCCCATCCACGCTGCGGTCCAACTCGCAGCCCAGGCTGTAGACCACCACCGAGGGGTGATGGCGGGTGAGGCGCATATAGGCCGCGTATTCATCCGGCGCGCGCGCCCGCAGGCCGTCCGTCATTTCCGGCAGCCACAGGGGCCATTCCTGCCAGAGCAGCATGCCTTCTTCGTCGGCGGCCTCGTAGTATGTTTGGTTGGGGATGAAGAGGCAGAGCTTGATCAGGTTAAAGCCCAGGCTGCGCACGCGGCGTATCTCGGCCCGCGCCTGCTCACGGCTGACCCACGGCGCGATGTTATCCGGATCCCAGCCCCAACTGAGGACGCCGCGCAGATAGATCGGTTCGTCGTTGAGCAGGAGCTGGCCGTCCACCTGGTTGAGCCGCCGGAAGCCGATGCGCTGCGCGGCGGTGGCAAGGGGCGCAGCGCCGGCGCGCAGCTCCAGGTGCAGCGTATAGAGGTTGGGCTGCGCCGGACTCCAGCGCATGGGCCGCTCCACCGGCAGCGCACAGTCGAGCGGCCCGGCTTGTAGATGGGAAATCGTCTGGACGGCGACCGCTGCTCCTTGATACATGAGGGTTGCGGTCAACACAACCGGCTGATCGGTTTCCGGCAGCAGCAGCTTTGACCGGACGCGCACCATGCCTGTCTCCGGATCGGCGGTGACGTGGAGATCGTCGAAACCGGCGCGCAGCACGCGCAGCCGCACCCCCTGCCAGATGCCGCCAAAAGAGGTCGCCACATCCGGCAGGAAGCCGGCCAGCGTGGTGCGCAGCGGGTAGCGCCCGCCGGTCAGTTGGTGGCACGGCTTCACGACTTCGATCTCGAACAGATTCTCTTGGCCGGGGCGCAGGGCTGCGCTCACGTCCAGCGCAAAGGGCGTCCACAGGCCCAGGTGATCGCCCACGCGCTGCCCGTTGCACCACACCGCCGCTGCATAGCTGACCGCGTCGAACTCGAGCAGCACGCGCTGCCCGGCCCAGGCCGCGGGGACGGCGAGCGTGCGCCGGTAGCGCACCGGCCCGTCAAGCGTCTTGGGATAGCCCTGCGCCTCCCAGCAGCCGGGTACGCGGATCTGGCCGAGCGGTTCACCGCCGGCAGAGAGCAGCGCCCACACGCCGTCGAGTGAGAGCGAAGGGGCCAGGTCGTTGCGGATCATGGGCAGATGGGGCGGGTCAGCCCTTGATGCCGGTGACGGCGATGCCGCCGATCAACTGCTTTTGGGCGGCCAGAAAGACGAGCAGCGGCGGCAGGGCGCTCAGGGCCGTGGCGGCCATCATCGGCCCCCAGGCGATGCGCCCGCTGAAGCCGCTGCGCAGCAGCGACAGCCCCAAGGCCACCGTATATTTGTCCTGTGAGTTGAGATAGATCAACGGTTCGAGAAAGCTGGTCCACGCCCCCAGGAACTCAAGCACAACCACGGTGGCGATCACCGGCTTGGCCAGCGGCATGGCGATGCGCCAGTAGATCTGAAAGCTGTTGCAGCCGTCGATGCGCGCGGCGTCGTCTAGCTCAAAGGGGATCGACATGAAATACTGGCGCATCAAGAAGATGTAGAACGCGCCGCCAAAGAGATAGGGCAGATAGACGGCGGTGAGGGTGTCGAGCAAGTTGAGCCAGCGCATGATGATAAAGCGCGGGATCATATAGGCCTGGAAGGGGATCATCATCGTGCTGAGCACCAGCATAAAGAGGACGTTGCGGCCCGGAAAGCGCATGCGCGCAAAGCCAAAGGCGACCAGGCTGCCGGAGACCACATGGCCGGTGATGGTGAAGGCGACGACGATCAGGCTGTTCTTGACAAAGCGCAGATAGCCCAACTCCTGAAAAACATAACGGTAGTTTTCCCAAGTCCAAGGGTCGGGCCATAGAGTCGGCGGGTAGCTCAGGACCCTGGCCTCGGGTTTGAAAGAGGCCGAGAGCATCCAAATAAAAGGGAGCAGCATGGTGATGATGCCCAGCGCCAGGACTGCAAAGATGGCTACATTCAGCGTCAGATTGTCCAAGGTTTTGCGCCACGCGGCGGGCTTGGTCTTGGATATAGGGAGTGTCCGGCTGCCGGTGCTCATCGGCGCACCTCGGATTCATAAAAGACCCAGATGCTCGACGAGCGAAAGATGAGCAGGGTCAGGAGCAGAATGATCACCATCAACAGCCAGATCAGCGCCGAGGCATAACCCATGTCGAAGTAGCGGAAGCCGTTCTGATAGAAGTAGAGCAGATAGACCAAGGTGCTGCGCAGCGGGCCGCCGCTGCCCGAACTGGCGACAAAGGCGATGTCGAAGACCTGGAAGGAGCCGATCAGCGATGTGATCAGGAAAAAGAGCATGGTCGGGGAGAGCATGGGCAGCGTGATATAGCGCAAGCTTGCCCAGCGCCCGGCCCCGTCGAGTTCGGCTGCCTCGTAGAGATGGGTGGGGATGGATTGCAGCCCGGCGATGAAGAGGATGACCCCTGTGCCGACATTCCACACGCTCATGATCACGATGGCCGGCAGCGCCCAGTCCGGGTCCGACAGCCAGCTTGGCCCTGCGACCCCGATGCGGCTGAGCAGATAGTTGAGAATGCCATAGTCCGGGTTGAAGACCCACATCCACAGCAGCGCGGTCACGACGCCCCCCAGGATGTTGGGCAGATAGAAAATGCCGCGATAGGCATAGACGCCGGGGATCGGGCGCACGAGGATGAGGGCAATCCCCAGCGAGAAGATCAGCCGCAGCGGCACCGTCAGAAAGGTGTAGCGCGCCGTGATGTAGAGCGAATGCCAGACGAGGGGGTCTTTGACCATCCGCACATAGTTCTCCGCGCCCGTAAAGACCGGCGTGTCGATCAACCCCCATTTGGTAAAGCTCAACGCCAGCGAGGCAAGCATGGGGCCTGCCGTGAACACCAGGAACCCGAAGACCCAAGGGGCGATAAAAAGATAGCCTTCAATCGCTTCCCGCCGCTCGCGCACCGACATACGCCGGCGCGCGCCGTCCGGCTGCGGCAGTGCTTGTGTCGCCATGGTGACTGTCTCCGCGCTGTCTAGAGGACTCCAGCGGACCGGCTGGACATGTGCCCGCTACAGCAGCGTAGCCTTGGAGAACCCGCTGTAGCGGGCACGCGTTTGAGGTCCAGGTGAGGCCGCACGCGGCGGCATAGCGGTCTAGGCGCCGCTGAGGATGCCGTCTACGACCGGGGCGGCTGCGGCCATCGCTTCCGCCGCGGTCGCCTCACCCAAGAAGACGCTGTCGATGGCGTTCGCCAGTTCGCTGTCCGCCGGGCCCCATTTGGCCGTGCGCATAAAGCACGGGGCGACCGTGGCAAAGGGGACGGCGTCGAACCAGGTCTTCTCCAGCGGGTCGTTGAGCAGCCCCAAC
>QEUY01000529.1 GCA_003577365.1 Chloroflexota bacterium
TATGATGCGCCGATCGAGGAATTGGAGTTGACCGTGCGCGCCTATAACTGTCTCAAGCGCGCCGGCATCACCAAGGTGGGGGAGATTCTTCGCCGTATGGAAAAGGGCGAAGACGAGATGCTGGCTATCCGCAACTTCGGCAAGAAGTCACTGGATGAGCTGGTCGACAAGCTGCGCGAGAAGAACTATCTGGATGTGCCGGGGGTGGACTTGAGCGCCTTCTTCGGGGATGGCTATCGCAGCGGCGACGCAGAGGGTGAGGACGCCGAGGCTGGCGGTGAAGAAATGGGCGACGAGGTGGACGAGGTCGGCAGCGCCTAGGCGCTGTCTGCGGGGTCTATCTGGCAGCACCCGGACGCAGGCAGCCCGGCTGGGCCGCGGCTGGGCGTCTATGCAAGACTCATTTGCCTTTAGCGGGAATAGATTATCATGCGACATCGAATTGCAGGACGAATTTTGGGCCGCGATGCCGGCCATCGCAAGGCGCTCTTTCGGAATTTGGTACGCGAGCTGTATCTCCACGGGCGCATTACGACCACCGAGGCCAAGGCTCGCGCCATCCGCGCCGATGCCGAAAAGCTGATCTCCAAGGCCAAGCGCGGCCTGGCCGAGGGCGGCAACCGTGTCCATGCCCAGCGCCTGGTCAACGCCTATCTGAACGATAAGGCGGTGTCGAAGAAGGTGTTCGACGAGATTGCGCCGCGCTACACGGAGCGCAGCGGCGGCTATACGCGCATCATCAAGCTGGGCAAGCGCCTGGGCGATGCGGCCGACATGGCGATCATCGAACTGGTGCAGAGCGAGTAAAGGGCGCAGCCGGGCGCGGGGTGACGGAAAGACACGCGGCCGCCGAACAGCCGGTCTGCTCTGTAGCCGGTCTGGTCAGCTATGACGGGACCGACTACCACGGCTTTCAGGTGCAGGCGGGGGTCCCCACGATTCAAGGGGCGCTGGAGATGGCGCTGGCCGCCTTTGCCCAGCCGGAGAGCCGGGTGAGCGGGGCGCATTCGGTCGCAGCCCTGCAGAACGCGTGGAATGCGCATCTGCCGCCCGCCATCCATGTGCGCCGGCTGGTGGCAGCGCCGGAGGGGTTTCACCCCCGTTTTAGTGCACGCTGGCGGACCTACCGATACACGGTGATCCAAGCGGCGGGCCGGGGGCCGGTGCGTGCGCCGCTGACCGACCGCTACACATGGCTGGTCGCCCAGCCGCTCGATTGGGCGGCGATGCAGGAGGCGGCGCAGCAGCTGCTGGGGGAGCATGATTTTGCCACCTTTGGGCAGCCTGCCCAGGGCGAAAGCACGGTGCGCCGGGTGAACCAGGCCGAATGGCAGCCAGTGGAATCGTCGCTGCCCTGTCTGGACCCCTATCCGGGGGCGATGTGGGTCTTCACGATTCGGGCCAACGGCTTTTTGCGCCAAATGGTGCGCAGCCTGGTGGGGACGCTGGTGATGGTGGGCCGAGGCGAGTTGAGCGTCGCCGCGTTTGAAAAACGGCTGGCGGCGCGGGAGCGAAGCCTGGCCGCGCCGCCAGCGCCGCCGCAAGGGTTAGTCTTAGAGCAGGTGGATTATCCGGACCAGTGGGCGCTGTGGTCTGGGGCCGTGGGGTCACATCCAGCGGAGTCGCACGCGCGTGGGGCGGCATGAGGGTGTGGGCACAGGGCTAGGCGCAAGACATCACGGGCCGCAGTGGCTTGGTAGGTGGATCAAATCAGTTAAGAGGAGTGAGTAGCGTGAAGACATTCAGTCCCAGCGCCGAAGAAGCCAAGGCCGCCCGTGAGTGGTGGGTCGTGGACGCCTCGGGCAAGACCCTGGGCCGCCTGGCTTCGGAGATTGCGCGAATCTTGCGCGGCAAGCACAAGCCGACGTTTAGTTATCATGTGGATGGCGGCGACTTTGTGATCGTCACCAATTGTGAAAAGATTGTGGTCACAGGCGATAAGCTGGATACGGTGCGCTATTACCGCCATTCGCGCTATCCCGGCGGGCTGAAGAGCCGCACGATGCGTGAACAGCTTGGCCGTTTCCCCGACCGGGTCTTGTATGAGGCGGTGAAGGGGATGATGCCGAAGACGCGCCTTGGCCGCGCGCAGATGCGAAAGCTGCACATCTATGCGGGGGGCGAACATCCCCATATGGCGCAGAAGCCCAAGGTCTGGGAGGTCTAGGAGGAACGATGGCGGAATATATCGAGGCTGTAGGCCGGCGCAAGACTGCCACGGCGCGGGTGCGTCTGTATCCGGGCAGCGGCGAGATCGTGGTCAACGACAAGCCGATGGATGTCTATTTTGGCCGCGCCTTGGATCGCATGATCCTGCGCCAGCCGTTGGCGATCACCGGCACCGAGGCCAGCTATAATATCAGCGTGCATGTCAACGGCGGCGGCGAAAGCGGGCAAGCGGCAGCCGTGCAGTTGGGCATCGCCCGTGCGCTGTGCGAATCGGACGGCAATCTGCGCCCGGCGCTGAAGACGGCAGGTTTCCTGACGCGCGACGCCCGCGCCAAGGAGCGCAAGAAGCCCGGCCTCAAGCGGGCGCGCAAGGCCCCGCAATACACCAAGCGCTAAGGCGGTTGGGCTGCCGGATGGAGATGAGAGCCTCCAGGTCGCTGCGATCCTCGCGCCCGGCCTGGAGGCTGTTGTTATTGGCGCGTATGATTGGCGCAGTGATGGGATAGGAGGCGAAGGCGTGACACGGATCCGCACGGGAATCCTGCATATCCCCGGCCTGGATATGGCCGCAGGCGCGGCGCTGCGCCATCTGCTGCGTGAGGCGCTGCCCGGCGCGGTGGTGCTGCACGAAAGCTATGCGGCGGACCAGCGCCATTGGATCGAAGAGACGCTGCGCCGCTGGTGCGATGAGGAGGAGCTCGATTTGGTGCTGACCGTGGGCGGCACGCTGCCCGCGCCAGGCCCCAGCGGGCGCGAGATCGTGCCCGAAGCGACGGCGGCGGTGCTGGAACGGCTGCTGCCCGGTCTGCCCGAGGCGATGCGTGCCTATGCTCAAGAGGAAACACCGCTGGCGCTGATCGACCGCGGGATGGCGGGCATCCGCGGGCGTTCGGCGATTCTCAATTTGCCGGGCGGGCAAGGGGCCGCGCTGCGCTTCTTGGAGGCAGTGGTCGAGGCGCTGCCCGCCATCCTGGCCCACCTGCGCGATGACCCGGCGGCCCCGCGCCTGGCCGATGCCCTGGCCGATACATGGGACGATGGAGAAGATCCCGCCGGAGATAGCTCCGCCGCGCCCGCGCAGAAAGCGGCGCGCGGGTTGGATGCAAACGAGTTCGCGGCGTTTTTGCAGCGGCGGCGCGGGGAGCGCACGGACGGCTGAGCGGTTGATTTGCCTGCCAGCACTTCCTCAAAAGGAGGTCTTTATGCCACGGCGCACAACCAAAAAGGCCCGCCAGGACACAAGCCAGGTCTATCAACTCAAGGTGACGCTAAAGGGCAGTAAACCGCCGATCTGGCGCAGGGTTCAAGTGCGCGGCAGCTACACGCTGTTCGACCTGCATATCGTCGTGCAGGTGGCGATGGGCTGGAGCGACTCGCATCTACATGAGTTTGTGGTGCGCGGCGTCCACTACGGTGAGCCGGACCTGGACAGCCCATTTGCAGGCTGGGGGCCGGAGGTGATCGACGAGGCCGGCGTGCGGCTGGACGAGATCGCGCCCAACGAGGGGACGCGCATCCAATATGAGTACGACTTCGGCGACAGTTGGGAGCATCTGATCCAGGTGGAGAAGATCCTGCCGGTAGACCCTGCGGCGCGCTATCCGGTCTGTCTGACCGGGCGTCGCTCCGCACCGCCGGAGGATGTGGGGGGGCTTTGGGGGTATGATGAATTTCTGGAGGCGATCGGCAACCCCGCCCACCCGGCGCATGAGGAATGGCTGGAGTGGGTAGGCGGGGAGTTCGACCCGCAGGCGTTTGACCTGGAGGCGGTCAACGCTGCGCTGCGCCAGGTTGAGAAATATATCGACTAGGGAGCAATACCTCCGCCCTATTACGGGCGCCCCATTACGGGACACCGACGACGAGACCGGCCCATCGCGCGGCCGGTCTCGTTTTGATCAACAGGGGGCTGGTTTAGGCGGCGACCAGTTCGGCGCGACGCTGGGCGATGGCCGCCAGCAGTTCATCGTAGGAGTCGGCAAACTTCTTGACGCCCTCCTGCTCCAGTTCGTCGGTGACTTCGCGCATCGAGATGCCCAGCTTAGGCAGTTGCAGGATATCCTGTTCCGCCTGGTCGACATGCTGGTCGATGGTGTAGGCCACGACGCCATGGTCGCGAAAGGCCTCGATGGTCTTGGGCGGCATGGTGTTGACCGTGTGCGGCCCGATCAGGTTGTCCACATAGAGCAGGTCGGGATAGGTGGGGTTCTTGGTGCTGGTGCTGGCCCAGAGCGGGCGCTGCAACTGTGCGCCGGCCTGGGCGAGCCGTTCCCAGCGCGCTCCGCTGAAGACCTGCTGGAACTGGCGATAGGCCAGCTTGGCGTTGGCGACCGCGATCTTGCCCTGCAGCCCGCGTATCGTTTCGGCCTGGTCGGGGTGGCGCGCGGCGAGCTTCTCCAGCCGGTCGTCGACGTTGCTGTCCACGCGGCTGACAAAGAAGCTGGCGACCGAGGCGATGTGGTCAAGTGGTTGGCCGGCGTCCAGCCGCTCTTCCAGCCCGGAGAGATAGGCAT
>QEUY01000530.1 GCA_003577365.1 Chloroflexota bacterium
GTCTTCCCCAGCGCGGTGGGCGTGCTGATGATGCACAGCGCGGGCAACCGCGTGGCGCACAACCACATCCACGATTTCTACTACAGCGGCATCTCGTGCGGCTGGGTCTGGGGCTATGCGGACAACGTCACCACCGACAACCGCATCGAATTCAATCATATTCACGACCTCGGCCATGGTCTGCTGAGCGACATGGGCGGTATCTACACGCTGGGCGTGCAGCCGGGCACGGTGCTGCGCGGCAACGTGATCTACAACGTGGAGAAGTGCAACTATGGCGGCTGGGCCATCTATCTGGACGAGGGCAGCTCGCACATTCTGGTCGAAAACAACCTCTGTTTTCGCACCAGCAGCCAGCCCTTTAACCAGCACTATGGCCGCGAGAACATCGTGCGCAACAACGTCTTTGCCTTGGGCCGCGAGGGGCAGATCTCGCTGGGCCGCGCCGAGGCGCACAACGCCTTTAGCCTGCTGCACAACATCATCTTGACCGACGGCCAGCCGGCGTTGGTGGGCGGCTATCGCAGCCCGCTGGAAGGGGGCGGGCGGCGCAGCGACCTCAACCTCTACTGGGATGTGGGCGGGCAGGGGGTGGCGGGCGGCGACCGCGACTATGACGCCCAGGCGCAGATCGTCTGGCCGCGGCGCTATGCGTGGGACGAGCTGCAGGCGTTGGGCTATGACACCCATTCGCAGATGGCCGACCCACAGTTTACGGCGTTGGACCTCAGCGGCGCGGCCGGCCTCCCGTTCGACGTGAGTGTCGCCCCAGAGTCCCCGGCGCTGGCGCTGGGCTTTCGCCCTTTCGATCTGACGGCGGCCGGCCCGCGCCGCCAGACGGGGATAGCCTCCCTCCATCGTTGACGCGCGGCCCGGAATGGCCCACAATGGATCATCCGCGCCGCTGCCCTCGCTGCGCCATTCCCACGGAGGCATCGAAGTGCCCGATCCGCTGGTCGCCACCAAAGTCACGCTGCCGCGGCTGCGCCGCCCCTGCGTGCCCCGCCGCGCCCTCCTGCGCCGGCTGCACGCCGGGCTGCAGGCGGGCCACCTGCTCAGCCTGATCTCCGCCCCGGCGGGCTATGGCAAGACCACCACCCTGCGCCTGTGGCTGGACGAGTTGGACCGGCCTGCCGCCTGGCTCCGGCTCGACCCCGGCGACAACGACCTGCCCCGCTTTCTCACCTATCTAGCGGCCGCGCTCCAGCGCAGCGTGGACGGCCTGGGCCGCACCGCCTGGGAGGGGGGCGCAGCGGCCCGCGAGCTGGACCCGGCCCGCGTGGCGAGCCTGCTGGCCAACGAGCTGCAGGCCCTGGAGCAGCCCGTCGTGCTGGTCTTGGAAGACTATCACCAGATCGACAACCCGCAGATCGATGGCTTGCTCACGGCGCTGCTGCGCCACGCGCTCCCCACCCTGCACCTGGCCATCACCACGCGCGAGGACCCCGCCCTGCCCGTGGCCCACCTGCGCGCCCACAACCAGCTCACCGAAGTGCGCGCCGCCGACCTGCGCTTTGCGCCGGAGGAAGCCGCCGCCTTCCTCACCCAGGTGATGGCCCTCCCCCTGCCGGAGCCGCAGGTCGCCCTCCTCACCCAGCGCACCGAAGGCTGGGCCGCCGGGCTGCAACTGGCCGCGCTCTCGCTCCAAGAGAGCCACGACCCCGACGCCCTGATCCGCGCCTTTGGGGGCGCCCACCGCCATGTCCTAGACTATTTGCTCGAGGAGGTCCTCAACGCCCAGAGCGAAGAGGTGCGCCGCTTCTTGCGCCAGACCGCCATCCTCGAGCAGCTCTGCGCCGATCTCTGCCAAGCCGTCAGCGGCCAGCCAGAGAGCCGCCGCCGCCTGCGCGAGCTGGAACGGCGCAACCTCTTCCTGCTCCCCCTGGACGACCACCGCACCTGGTATCGCTATCATGCCCTCTTCGCCGACCTGCTGCGCAGCCAGCTCTTGCAGAGCGAACCAGAGCTTTGGGACGAACTGCACGCGCGCGCCGCCGCCTGGTATCGCGACCACGGCTACATCCACCAGGCCGTCGAGCACGCCTTTCAGTGCGCCCGCCCCGACCTCGCCCTCCACCTGCTGGAGGCGCACGCCTTCCCGCTGCTCTTTCAGGGGGAGGTCACCACGGTGGCCGCCTGGTTTGAGCGGCTGCCGGAGGAAAGCTTGCAGCAGTCGCCCATGCTGTGCATGGGCAAGGCGTGGGCCTGGGTCCTCATGCAGCGCGGCCCACGCACAGGGGAGGTCGCACGCGCGCTGCGCGCCGCCGAGCAGGCCCTGGAGCGGGTGCAGGCCGCGGCCCCGCTGCGCCGCTTGGTCGCCGGGCACAGCGCCAGCATTCAAGCGTTTCTCCTGCAAGCGCCGGCGGTTGGGGGTGAAAGGCCCGAGAAGCTACTCGCAACCTCTCAAGAGGCGCAGCGGCTTCTGCCCGAAGATGAAAAAGCCATCCGCAGCGTCAATGCGCTGAACATCGGCTATGCCTATACCGCGCTGGCCGATTTGCCCGCGGCGGAGCAGGCCTATGCCCAAGCCCTCGAGGATGGCGTGGCGGGTGGAAACTGGTATGCCGCGATCTATGGACCGATTGACTTGGTCGCGCTTGCCATGCTCAAAGGCCGGCTGAGCGAGGCGCTGCAGATGTGCGAAGAGAATCTTGACCGGTTTAACCGGTTGATGGCCGGGCAGCGCTTCCCGCCCATCGGCGACCTCTACAGCCTGAAAGGCAGCATCCTGTTGGAGAAAAACCAGTTGGCGGAGGCGGAGCAGGCCTTGCTCCAGGGCGTGAGCCTGCTGCCCTGGACCGGGGAGTATGAAGCGCAGCTCAGGGGCTATGCGGCCCTGGCGCGGCTGCGCGCCGCGCAGGGTGACCGGGTGGGCATGCTGGAGAGTCTGAAATGTCTTGAAGAGAGCCGGCCAGAGGTTGCGATCTTGGCGCAGGCGGTGCGCCATCGTTGGTCGGTGCAAGCCTGGGCTGCGCACAAAGAGAGCCTGGAGGAAGCCCGTCTCTGGCTGGCGCAGGCGGCGATGCGCTTTGCCGGCCTGCCCGATATCACCGGGGTCGATCCGGTGAGCCGCATGCATTTTCAAGCCTATCTGTGCGCGGCGCATATTTTGACCCGGCTGGCGCGGCCGCCCGCGCATGCCGCTGCCTGGCTCGACGCGCACGCATACCTTGCCCGCCAGGCCGCGTTTGCGGCCGCGCACGGCCTGGTTGGCTGGCAGATGGAGATTCGGGTCGTCCGGGCCTTGATGTACCACGCGGCCGGAGCAGCCCAGGATGCGCTGGGCATGATCCAAGCCGCGCTGCGCGCCGCCGCGCCGCGGGGCTATGTGCGCCTCTTTTTGGACGAGCGCGACCGGATGCGCCCCCTGCTCGAGTTCGCCGCGCCCCACCTGGCCGATCCCGATCTCGCCGTATTTGCCAGGCGTTTGCTAGACGCGATGGCGGGTTCTGCCGTCCCCGCCCAGACCGCGGCTGGGGATGCCGAGAGACTGAGCGAGCGCGAGCTGGAAGTGCTGGCCCTTTTGGCTGCGGGGCTGGCCTATAAAGAGATTGGGGAGCAGCTCTTTCTCAGCCTGAACACCGTCCAGTTCCACGTCAAGAACATCTACGGCAAGCTGCAGGTCAACAAGCGGGTGCAGGCGATCCAGAAGGCCCGCGACCTCAAGCTGATCTGAGCGCCGCGCCACGCACAATCACCTAGATCCCCGGACGTGCCGGCAATCTGTCATTTTGACACGCGTTCT
>QEUY01000531.1 GCA_003577365.1 Chloroflexota bacterium
GACCTGTCCAGTGCAAACCTAGCCAAACACGACTCAGTGTAGGCAAGCGAAGCGCCAGTTGTCAATCGTTGCAGTGGGCAGGTGGCGCAATCCACCCCCGCCAAAATGCCTAGCGGCGTATAGGTCAGATACCCCTCCCGCCTGGGAGGGGTATCTGCTAGGATCAGCATGTCGGTTGGGCGAGGTTGTTCCCGCCCGCCGCATGAGGAGCGATGGAGCCAACCACGCGCAGTGAAGTGATCAACCGGCTCAAGAGCGTCGAAGGCCATGTGCGCGGCGTGTTGCACATGGTTGAGGAGCAGCGCCCCTGTCTGGCGATCTTGCAGCAGACTCAGGCCATCCAAGGTTCGCTGCGCCAGATCAGCCTCTTGCTTCTGGAGCAGCACCTCGACGGCTGTCTGCGCCAGGTGTGCAGGGAGACAAACGATGAGGCGTCCCAGCAGATGCGCGATGAACTACTGGCTTTGTTTACGCAGAAAGCATAGTTGGAGGCCATGATGAACCAGCAACACCCAGCCCGCCAGGCCGTGACGGACCCGACCTGTGGGATGGTGCTCGATCCGGCGACGGCTGCACAACAGCGCACGCGTGCAGGCAGAACCTACTACTTCTGCTCCGATCTGTGCGCCGAGCAGTTTGACCAGGACGCCGAGCGGCCCACGGCAGAACACCACCACCCCGGCGGCTGCACGCCTGCCCCAAACGGAAGCCAATCGGCGCAGGTCGAGTTAGCGGTCGGCGGGCTGACCTGCGCAAGCTGCACGCTCACGGTGGAACGCAGCTTGCGCGCCCTGCCAGGCGTACGCCAGGCCGAGGTCAACTATGCCTTGGGGAGGGCGCAGGTGACCTATGACCCCGCCCAGGTGGACGTGGAGCAGATGGTGGCCGCCGTGACCCGTGCGGGCTACTCGGCCAGGTCGGTCGGGCAAACGGCGACAGATGAATCCGAAGAGGACGAGGAGACGGCGGCGCATGGCCGCGAGTATCGCAGCCTGATGCGCAAGTTCTGGTTTGCGGCCATCATTGCCGTCCCGGTGATGCTGGTGGCCTATCCCGAACTGCCCTGGCTCTACCTGCCCAATCTGTTCGTGGACCGCATCTCGGAGCAGATGATCTGGTGGCTCTTTGCGCTGTCCGGTTTGGTCACGCTGCCGGTGATGCTCTATTCGGGCCGCCACTTCTTCAGCGGCGCGTGGGCTGCGTTCAAGCACCACGCCGCCGACATGAACACGCTGATCGCGCTGGGCACGAGCGCCGCCTGGCTCTATTCGACCGTGGCGCTCTTCTTCCCTAGCCTCTTTCCGGAAGGGACGGCCTCGCCTTTCTATGACGTGACGGCGGTGGTTACGGCGCTGGTGGTGTTGGGCCAGGCGCTGGAGGTACGCGCCAAGGGCCAGACCAGCCAGGCGATCCGCAAGCTGATCGGGTTGCAGGCCAAGACAGCGCGCGTCGTGCGCGACGGGCTGGAGGTCGAGATTCCGGTCGAGGGCGTGCTGGTGGGCGATGTGGTGGTGGTGCGGCCCGGGGAGAAGATTCCCGTGGACGGCGCGATCGTCGAGGGGCGCTCGGCTGTCGACGAGTCGATGGTCACGGGCGAAAGCCTGCCGGTGGACAAGCAGGTGGGCGATGCGGTGATCGGCGCCACGGTCAACACCACCGGGGCCTTCAAGTTCCGCGCCACCAAGGTGGGCAAGGACACCGCCCTGGCGCAGATCGTCAAACTGGTGCAGGACGCCATGGGGTCCAAAGCCCCGATTGCGCGGCTGGTGGACGTGATCTCTGGCTACTTTGTGCCCGCGGTCATGATCCTCTCGATTCTGACCTTCCTGGTCTGGTTCAACTTCGGCCCCAGCCCGGCGCTGGCCTTTGCCGTGGTCACGGCGGTGACGGTGCTGATCATCGCCTGCCCCTGCGCCATCGGCATGGCGGTGCCGCTCAGCCTGGTGGCCGGGGTAGGCAAGGGGGCGGAACATGGCGTGCTGATCCGCAATGGCGAGGCGCTCCAGTTGGCCTCACAACTCCAGATCGTGGTGCTGGACAAGACCGGGACGATCACCAAGGGCAAGCCGGCGCTGACCGACAGCGTGCCCCTCCCCGGTTTCCCCGTTGGGGAGCTGCTGTACTATGCGGCCAGCGCCGACGGCCCCAGTGAGCACCCGCTGGCCCAGGCGATTGTCGATGGGGCACGGCGCCAAGCGATCGCGTTGGTCGAGCCGAGCGAATTTGTGGCGATCCCCGGCCACGGCGTCGAGACCACAGTGGCCGGTCGCCGCGTGTTTGTGGGCAATGCCAGGCTGATGCAGCGCCATGGCATTGACATCACGCCGCTGGCCGCGTCCGTCGAGCAGTTGCAGGCGGGAGGCAAGACGGCCATGCTCGTGGCCGTGGATGGGCAGGCGGCGGGCGTGGTGGCCGTGGCCGATACGATCAAGGAGGATTCGGTCGAGGCGATCCGCGTCATGCAGGCGATGGGGCTGGAGGTGGTGATGATCACGGGCGACAACGAGCGCACGGCGTGGGCCATCGCCCGCCAGGTGGGGATTGACAAGGTGCTGGCCGAGGTGCTGCCCGAGGACAAGGCCCAGGAGGTGCACCGGTTCAAGCGCGGCGGGCGCAAGGTGGGCATGGTGGGCGACGGCATCAACGACGCCCCGGCGCTGGTGGAGGCGCACGTCGGCTTTGCCATCGGCACGGGCACGGATGTCGCCATCGAGGCCGCCGACATCACCTTGATGAGTGGCAGCCTCAAGGGTGTGGCCTATGCCATCGAGGTCTCGCGGGCCACGATGCGCAACGCCAAACAGAGTCTGTTTGGGGCGTTTATCTACAACGCCTTGGGTGTGCCGGTGGCGGCGGGTCTGCTCTACCCGATGTTCGGGCTGCTGCTCTCGCCCATCATCGCCGGTGCGGCCATGGCGGCCTCAAGCGTGACGGTGGTGAGCAACGCCAACCGGCTGCGCTTCTTCAAGGCCAAGAGTTTTGCGAGCTAACCGATTCAGCGCGAATGGCTGGCGAACAGGAGCCTGCCATCCGCGACCTCAGCAACAGGAGCATTTCTGATGGATGGCACTTTACTGATCATCAACGTAGTGGGGCTGGCCCTGATCGGCTGGATTGTCTGGTACTTCTGGCTCTATCGCAAGGAGGGCGTCAAGGTCGTTGAAGTGGCCGGGGTGCAGGAAGTGCCGATTGCGGTCAAGGGCGGCTATGACCCCGACGTGATCGTGGTCCAGCGCGGCAAACCGGTGCGTCTGCTCTTTAACCGGCAGGAGTCGTCGCTGTGCAGCGAGATGGTGGTCTTTGACAAGATCAACCAGTCCGCCAAGCTGCCGGAGGGGGAGACGGTCGCCATCGAGTTCACGCCGCAGGAAGCGGGCGAGATCCCCTTCCAGTGCCAGATGGGCATGCTGCGCGGCAAGCTCATTGTCCAGAATTAGATGATTGTCCAGAACGGGGCGAGGCAACATAGCTGGTACGCAACGGTTTGACCCGCTCCATCCATCCTCTAAATAGGGGTTTCGCATGCATACGCACCTACGACGAAGTCCTCTGTTGTTTGTCCTGCCGGTATTGCTCGCTGCGCTCGTGTTGGCCGGCTGCAGCCCCCAAGCGGCTCGCGCCGATGAGGTGGGCTACACCTATGGACGGCCTATCTGGCCGAGCGCCGCATCATTGGCCTCAATGAGGTGGCGCTCTCGCCCGACGGACGCCGGGCCTACGCCGTCGGCCCCACCACAAGC
>QEUY01000532.1 GCA_003577365.1 Chloroflexota bacterium
ACTGTCGGTAGAACTCATCGCGTTCGGCGGGGGTGTAGCCGGCGCTGGGGGCGAGGACGGGGCGCAGCGCGTCGGAATCGAGCACCACGGCCTGAACGCCGCGCGCCGCCAGCGCAGCTTGCAGGGCGCGCGCCAGCGTGCTCTTGCCGGAAGCGGGCAGGCCGGTGAACCAGATCGTCCAGCCGGGGGCCGGGGTCATGGCCGCACGGCGCGCGTCGTAGAGACGGCCAGATAGTCGTCGATACGCTGCGGGTCGAAGACCGGCTCCTCTAGCACGCGCCGGATCAAGCGGAAGAACGCCAGCCGGACGCTGTCGGCCACGTTGTACCAGACCGGGCTGGCCAGCACCAGGGCGCGCCAGACCAAGAAGGGCGCGACGACCTCCAGCAGCTCGCGGTCGCCGGTCTGGTCTAGATAGGTCTCCCAGAAGGTCTCCCAGAGGTCGACAAAGGGGGACGTGAGCCGGCCCGCTTGCTGCAGCCCAAAGAAGAGATAGTTGATGGCCAGACAGCTTACATCGTCGCCCGGCTCGCCCCAAGCGCCGCGGCTGCGGTCCAACAGGGCAAAATGGGTGGGGCCGTCGAAGAGAATGTTAAAGGGGTGAAAATCGCCGTGGACTTGGCGCAGCCGGCGGCTGCGCCCTTTCAACGTCCAGCGCCAGCGCACGCACGCTTGCTCCACCTCTTGCAGCCAGGCCGCATCCACCAGGGAGAAGTCGCTCGGGTAGCTGTCGATCAGCCCCATGATGCCTTCGCCGCTGCCCAGCAGATCGCGGATGCGGCGGCGGTAGAGCGCAGCGCGGTTCAGCCCGCCGCTGTTGGCGCTGCGTTCGTCAGGGCCGGGGTAGGGCACGGCATGGATGCGGGCCAGATAGGCGGCCAAGGCGCGCGCCCGGTCGAGGTCCAGCGCCGCTAGGCTGCCGCCGTCGCGCAGCCGCTGCAGGTCGAGCGCATAGGGGTCGCCGTCGACAAAGCGCGAGAGCAGAAAGAATTCGTCGCTGCCGCCCAGCGAGCGCAGCCGCAGCACACCCGGCGCAGCCGGCTGCGCGCCGTCTTCAGCACCCTCTTCGGCCATGAGCACGCCGACATCCAGCGCCGGCACATGTTGGGGCAGGGTGTTGAAGGTGTCGTAGGCCAGCAGCAGTTGGGCGGCGCGGTCGGCGCGGTTTTCATGCCCGAACTGGTTGGCGGGCGCGGTATGCAGCACCACGCGCGCGGTCTCCGGCTCCCCCTCGACCTGATACTCGATATAGAGCGGGCGACCATAGCCAAAGACCTTGAGCGCCGCGCCGGGGCTAGCCGAGGTCGCCGCGGCGGGGATGCGCCGATCGCTCAGGCCGCGGGTGGTCACCAGCCGCACCGGGCGACCGTGCAGCCGGGTGAGATAGCTTTCCAGTTGAACGGGGTCAAGCGTCATGAGCGGTCTCCTCTCTGCCGGCCCGCTGCTCGCCTGTGCATGCAACCTGCACATGTAGTCTAGCGAAAGCGCCAGACCGGCAAACCCTACTTTGGGCCAGTCTACAGGCTGACCACGCGTCGAGGCTGCCGCCTGGTCAGGCGACCAGGTTTTTCTGCAGCGCCAGCGCCACCGCTTCGGTGCGGCTGGAGACATGCAGCTTGGAGAGGATGTTGCTGACGTGGAACTTGACCGTGGACTTGCTGACGATCAAGCGTTCGGAGATTTCGGTGTTGTTCAGCCCTTCGACCATCAAAGCCAGCACTTCACGCTCGCGCTCGGTCAAGTCGTGGCCGGGCAGCGGAATGCCTGCCGTGCGCGCCGTGTGGATCAACGCCTCGGCGGCTTCGGGCGCCAGCGTGGCGCGCCCGGCGTGGGCCGCGCGGATCGCCTTGGCTAAGTCGTCCGCGCCCACGTTTTTGAGCAGATAGCCGATCGCGCCCGACAGCAGCGCGTTTTGCACCAACTCATCTTCCTTAAAGCTGGTCAGCGCGATGATCTGCACGTTGGGGTACTTTTCGCGGATGCCGCGCGTGGCGGCCGCGCCGTCCATGCGCGGCATGACCATATCCATCAGGATCACGTCGGGGTGCACCCGGCCACACAGCGCCACAGCCTCCAACCCGTCTGCGGCCTCTCCCACCAGCTCCAGGTCGTCGAAGGCGGCGAGAAAGGCCGCCAGCCCGCTGCGTACAACCGCATGGTCGTCGACCAACATCACCCGAATCGGCGGCGCGTCATTCACAGTTGCACTCCCCATCCACGCTCCTTACCTCTTGCATTCCCTGCCTGCTCGCGGTTCATCTCGGACAGCGGCTCTGGGCTGCCCAACACTCCAGTTTAGCGGAAAGCCGCCGAAATTCGCAATTTCGCGGCGCGACAGGCTGTTATCCTGCCGGCCAGCGGATCGTGACCTCGGTGCCGCCCCCCAAGTGGCTCTCGACCTGGAGCTGCGCGCCGATGGCTTCGGCGCGTTCGTGCATAATGCTCAGCCCCAAATGCTCCGGCGTCACCTTGTCCAGCACAAAGCCGCGCCCGTCGTCGCGCACGGTCAACTCCGCCCCGTCGCCGTTGCGAACGATGCGCAGCCAGGCCTGGGTGGCGCGGGCGTGTTTGGCCACATTGTTGAGCGCCTCTTGGGCGATGTGATAAAAGGCCACTTTGACATCGGGCGGCAGCAGCGTATTGCCCTCGACCTCCAGCGTGATCGGCATGCGCGCCCGGCCCATGATGGCCTCGGTCAACTGCCGCAGCAGTTCGCCCAACTCGACCTCGATCAGGGTCGCCGGGCGCAGTTCCAAGAGCAGCGTACGCATCTCGGCCAGCGCGCCACGCGTCAACTGGCGCAGTTCGTCCAGGCGGCGTTCGGCCTCTTGGGGGTTGCGCTGCCAGAGCCGCGGCAGCACCTCGGCAATGATGCTGGCCGAAAAGAGCGTCTGGGTGACGGAATCGTGCAGGTCGCGCGCGATCCGGCTGCGCTCGGCGGCCACGGCGGTGCGCTCGACCTGCGTGCGCAGCCGCGCATTTTCAATCGCCAGCGCCGTCTGGTCGCCCACGGTATAGGCCAGCTCGATCTCCTCGGCGGAAAAGCGCCGCGGCTCGCGATAGTAGAGCATCAGGCTGCCGTAGGCTTCATCTTTGATCCCCAACGGCACGGTGAGCACGGCGTTGTAGCTCATCTCCACCAGCAGCGGCTGCGGGTCAGCTTTGGCCGGTTTGTGCAGGGCCGACGAGATGCGCACGCTGTCTGCATGCTGAATGACCTGCGGGCCGCTGGTAGTCGCTTCCCCGCCCGCCGGCAACGGCCCGCCGGTCATGTCGAACCCGGCCAGCAGCGTCAGCGCGTCGGCCCCCTCGCCGGCGTGCGCAGGCAGCCCATAGCTGGCCTGCACGATCGGCGGCCCCGGCTCGTCGCCCATGCGGCAGATGGCGCTGGCATCGGCGTGCAGCAGCCGGCACGCCTGGCCCGCAATGTGGTTGAGGATTGCATCCAACGATTGGTTGGAGTTCAGCACGGCCAGGATGTCGCGCAGCCCATCGGCGACCTCGCGGCGGCGCTCGATCTCACGGGTGCGCTCCTCCACGCGGCGCTCCAAAATCTCCTCGGTCTGTTTGCGCCGCGTGATATCGGTGATCGACCCCATGACCAGCAGGTCGTTGCCCACCGGAATAAAACTCAACCCTGCCTCGAGCGGGAACTCGGTGCCGTCCTTGCGCCGTCCGGCCAAGTCCATGCCCGACCCCATGGGGCGCACATGCGGGTTTTGGCGAAAGCCGCTGCGG
>QEUY01000533.1 GCA_003577365.1 Chloroflexota bacterium
GCATCGGCGCGACCGTGGTGCTGCTGCTCTTGGCGATCGCCGCCGCCGCGCCGCTGCTTGCACCCTTTGCGCCCGAACAGGTCGGCGCGGGCGCGCCGCTCCAGCCGCCCTCTGCGCCCCACCCCTTTGGCACCGACCCGCTGGGCCGCGACCTCTACAGCCGCGTCCTGCACGGCACGCGCCTGGCGCTCAGCATGGCCGCCGGCGGCGTCCTGCTGGCCGCTGCGATCGGCGTGCCGCTGGGCCTCTGCGCCGGTTTCTATCGCCGCCGCGTCGACTATCTGCTGTCGCGGCTGGCGGAGGTCTGGATGGCGTTCCCCGGTCTGCTGCTGGCGCTGATCATCGTCGCCCGGCTTGGCCCCTCGCTGACCAATACGGCGCTGGCGCTGGGCATCGTCGGCGTGCCCAGCTATTTCCGGCTGGCGCGCAACGCCACGCTGTCCGCCAAGCACCTGCCCTATGTCGAAGCCGCCCAGGCGCTGGGGCTGCCCAGTTGGCGCATCCTGCTGCGCCATATCCTGCCCAACACCGCACCCAGCCTCATTGTCCTCGCCTCGATGCGCATGGGCATGCTGCTGCTGGCGGGCGGCGGCCTCAGCTTTATCGGCCTCGGCGCGCAGCCGCCGCTGCCCGAATGGGGCGCGCTGCTGGCCGCAGGCCGCGACCATATGGACACCGCCCCTTGGCTTGCGCTCTACCCCGGCCTTTTTCTCACCGTCACCGTCATCGCCTTCAACCTGCTGGGCGACGGGCTGCGCGACGCGCTCGACCCCACGCAGCGCGGCGAACGCTAACCGCGGCCCCGCCCGCTTGACACCTGCCCGGCCCGCGCCTACAATCCTTCGGCGAACTTGAACATTGGACCTGCCCGGCATACACCGGATCACAGGAAGGATACCCATGCACCTTGAAGAACAGACCCCGGCGCGGGGTGACACCGGCGACGCGCTCCGTACCCACCAACATACCCACCAACATACCCACCAAGAGGTCGCTACAGACCGCACCTCCAGCGCGGCGCGCAAATATCACATCTGGACCATCGGCTGCCAAATGAACGTGGCCGACAGCAACCACGTCGCCGCCGAGCTGGAAAAGATCGGCTATGGCCCTACCGACCGTTTGGATGACGCCGACGTCGTCGTCCTCAATACCTGTGTCGTCCGCCAGAGCGCCGAAGACAAGGCCATCGGCAAGCTCGGCAGCCTCAAACCCTGGCGCAAAGCTGGCCCCAACCGCACCCTGGCCCTGATGGGCTGCATGGTGGGCGTCAAACCCAGCCAGCAGCTTTTGGAGGCCTATCCCGAGGTGGATGTCTTCATGCCGCCCAGCGAATCCAGCCCGCTGATCAACCACCTGCGCGAAGCCGAGATCAACGCCGAGATGGCCGCCATCGAGCGCGAACAGCTTATCCGGCGCTACCAGGTGCAAGACGAGCTTCAGCCCATCGGCACGCGCCAGTCGATCCGCCATCTGGCGCTCAGCGGCCAAGCGCCGGTCGCGGCGCATGTGCCGGTCGTCTATGGCTGCAGCCATGCCTGCACCTTCTGCATCATCCCCTTCCGCCGCGGGGTGGAACGCAGCCGCCCGGTTGCCGAGATCGTGGACGAGATCCGCGGCTTGGTGGACCAGGGCGTGCGCGAGGTGACGCTGCTCGGCCAGATTGTGGACCGCTACGGCTATGACTGGCGCGGCGACTTGGGCAACAGCGCCACGGTCGATGCCTTTACCGGCCATGTCGATGGGCAGGGGGGCGACCAGGACTACGACCTGGCCGATCTGCTGGCCGCGGTCAACGACATCGACGGTCTGTGGCGCATCCGCTTTCTGACCAGCCACCCCAACTACATGACCGACCGCATCCTGCACGCCGTGCGCGACCTGCCCAAGGTCTGCGAACACATCGAGGTCCCCATCCAGGCGGGTGACGACGCCGTGCTGGAGCAGATGCGCCGCGGCTACACCAACGCCGGCTATCGCGCCCTGGTCGAGCGCATCCGCGCCACGATCCCCAATGTGGCGATCCACACCGACATCATCGTCGGCTTTTGTGGCGAAAGCGCCGAACAGTTCGAGCGCACCTACGAGGTCTTGGCCGATCTCAAGCTGGACAAGGCGCATCTGGCGCGCTACAGCCCACGGCCCGGCACGGTCAGCGCGCGGCGCATGGCCGACGATGTGCCCGAAGCGGAAAAGGTGCGCCGCCACAAACGGCTAGAAGAGCTACAGGAGGCGATCTGCGCCGAGATCAACAGCCGCAGCCTGGGCCAGACCGTGGAAATTCTGATCGAGGATTTGCACAAAGGCAAGTGGCGCGGGCGCACACGCCAAAACAAGCTGGTCTTTGTCGAAAGCGACCTGCCCCTGCGCGGGCGTCTGGTGGAGGCCGAGATCACGTGGACCGGCCCGTGGAGCATGCAGGGCCGTTTTGTGCGCGACGTCTCCCCCCTGCCCGGCAAGCTGGAAGCGCCCAAGCCGGTTATTCGTCTGGTCGCCTAGACGAGCCAATTCGACGCAAACAAAACGCCCGCAGCCATCACAAGCCGCGGGCGTTTCCTTACAATCTCTTGCTCTTCTTTGTGTGCTTTGTGCCCTTTGCGGTTCACCCTGCTGCAAGCCGCCTAAGCGCCCCGTCCCAAGGCGCGGGCGATGCTGCGGATGTCGTCGGGCGTGGTGCGGCAGCAGCCGCCGATTAGCCGCGCCCCGGCAGCGCGCCAGCGCCGTGCCCATTCGCCAAAATCGCCAACCGCCGTCCCCGGCAGCCAGCAGCGCCGCGCCGCGTCCCAGCCTTCCCCAGAGTTTGGATAGACCAGCAGCGGCTTACGCGCCAGATCGCGCACCGAGGCGAGCAGCGGCTCGATCAGGCGCGGGGCCGTGCAGTTGACGCCCACGGCCACGACCTGTGGGCACTCGTTCGCCAGCGCCAACGCCTCGGCCAGCGGCTCCCCATGCCACAGATGCGCCTCGTCGCCGCAGCTAAAACTCAGCCAGGCCGGCGTGGCGGGGAACTCGGCCAGCAGCGCCACCAGGGCTTCTGCCTCGACCAGCGTGGGGATCGTCTCGCACGCCAGCAGGTCGGCGGCGCTCTCCGCCAGAAGCGCCAGGCGCGGGCGGTGAAAGTCGATCAGCTCCGCCACCGTTAATCCATAGTCGCCGCGGTATTCGGAGCCATCGGCCAGGTATGCGCCGTAGGGGCCAATCGAAGCCGCCACCAATGGGCGCAGCCGCCCCACGCGCCGCGCCGGGTCTGCCCAAAACGCCTGGCGCGCGTCGTCGGCCAGTTCGACACTGCGCCGCAGCAGCCGCGTCGCCGCGGCCTCATCCAGCCCTTTAGCTGCGAACCCCGGAAAGGTCGCCTGATAACTGGCCGTAGTCGCCACATCCGCACCGGCGACAAAATAGTCATAATGCACCTGGCGGATCAGATCCGGGTCTTCGGTCAGCAGGCTGGCCGACCACAGGCGATCTCGCAGGTCGGCGCCGCGGCGCTCCAGTTCGGTCGCCAGCGCGCCGTCCAGCACCATGACCCCGTGATCGGCCAGGAAGGGCGCTAGAGGGTTGTTCACTCTCCCACCCGCGGTTGCGTCCATGTGCCTGTGGCTGTGTAAGGCGATGCCGATTTCGGCGGGCGCGCCGTATTGGCGGCCAACCACGCCTCCAACGCGGGATGATTCAGCCGCCGCTGAACCTGCTGCCAGGCGGCCAGCACCTCCGGCTTCTCG
>QEUY01000534.1 GCA_003577365.1 Chloroflexota bacterium
TCATAGTTGCGGATGATCTCCAGCGCGTTGTGGCTGGTGATCGGCTCGCGGTGGGTCACTACCTTGACATCGGGGTTGAGGTCGCGCAGCCGGTCGGCGGCAGAGTCTACCTTGTAGCGGCCCAAATCCTTGAGGCCATGCAGCACTTGGCGCTGCAGGTTGGACTTGTCCACGACGTCGAAATCCACGATGCCGATGGTGCCCACGCCCGCCGCCGCCAAGTACAGCCCGGCGGGGCTGCCCAGCCCTCCCGCGCCGATCAGCAGCACCTTGGCCTCCAGCAGCTTGATCTGCCCGGCCTCGCCCACTTCGTTGAGCAGCGTGTGACGGCTGTAGCGGATGCGCTGTTCTTCGGTCAGCACGGTGGGAATCTTGAAATCAAACCCGGCGTTTTTCCAGCCGTTGAAGCCGCCGATCAACGAGATCGTATGGGTGTATCCCATCTCCTGCAGGTTGCGCGCCGCCAGCGCCGAACGCACCCCGCCTGCACAGTAGACGACCACCGGCTTGGAGCGGTCCGGCTGGTGCTGCTCGATCTGAAGCTCCAGGAAGCCGCGCGGGATAAAGGTTGCGCCGGGCAGATGGCCCTGCACAAACTCATCGCGCTCGCGCACATCGACCAAGGTGATCTCTTCGCCGCTCGCAAGCCACTGCTTGAGTTCCTGGGGCGAGATCTCTTGAATCTGCTGTTTGGCCAGTTGGACCAACTGGTCACGGTTCAGACGCGTCATCTTGGCTGCTCCTCAGCTTAGGCGCCGCCGGCCATGGCCGGGACAATCGAGACACGGTCTTCCGTCTCCACCGGCGTCTCCAGCCCCTGCAAGGCGCGGATCTCGTCGTCGTTGAGGAAGATATTGATAAAACGCTTGACGTTGCCGTCGCCGTCGAGCAGCTTGTCCGAGATGCCCGGATATTGCGAATCGACCGCTGCGAGGACGCCGCCGACGGTGGCCGCATCGACGACGAGCTTAGAATTGCCGCCGGTCAGCCGGCGCAGCGGGGTCGGAACGAGCACAGTTGCCATAAACCTAGCTTCTCCTTGATCTGTCTAGCTGTGTATCTCTGCGTAACAGGATTCCTGTGTGCGAACGGGCAAAACAAAAAACCGAGCCCATCCAACGATGAACTCGGCGCGAAAGCCTCTAGATCTAGAGAAGATACCCAAGACAAGATCAGACGGCGGTGTCTGGTGAGTCTACCGGCAGGCTGCGACGGGGATCTGCGCTCCCGCCGGCCTTGCTTCTTCTCGATTGCCGGCTTTCATCTTCGCAACGCGTTCATCGCTTGCTGTTCGAGTCCGCGGGGCAACCGGCGCCATGCCGGCGGCACCCGCTAGCGACACGAGCAACAGGGTTGAAGGCAGCAGAAGCGAAGTGAAAAGGCCATAAAGTCGGGTCTAGGTTCTCGGTCTATACAGCCTCGTGGGCCAATCCATACACCAACCGGGCGCTAGTATAGCCGCGCCATGTGGCTTTGTCAATGTGGCGCGCTACAAAAAAACAACTACCCCACAGTATGGCAGAAAGGTGTACCGTTTTGGGTGGTGTGGCTTACAGAACAGGTCAGGGCGTCACGCGTACCAGCGGCAGATAGACCGCCAGGTCGCCGATGGCCCGGCGCTTCCCCCGGATCAAACGGAGATCAATCGGGCGTATCTTTGAGCCACCGGAAGGTGACCTGCTTGCCGCCAAAGGCTGCCCAAAAGCCCGGCTCGCTCCAGACGGCCACATCACGCCATTCGATATTCCAGCACCACAGAAACCAAGCCGTACAGACCGGCTTGCGCAACACGATCGTGGTCGTATCGGCCTGGCGGATGGTGAACTGCCCGGTCTGGCGGCCCTCGACGCGCAGGCTGCGCAAGGGCGCGTTGCAGGCCGCGCTGTTGATGGCTACGATCATCTTGGCCCAATCCAGTTGGCTGACATCCAGCACAATGCGTGCCTCGTTCGCCGGGATCGCAGGTGTTGGCGCTTCTTCAATCGTCATCCCCCAGGCATCCGCGATCTTTCCCCCTACAGGGTTATAGATGGCAAGGGCAAATCGGGTCTGCGTTGGGTTTTTGGCCTTTGTCTTGGCGACTGCTTCAATGAGGACGCTGGTCGGGAGCAAAAGCGGCGTCTGTGCGCCGGCCTGGGTAAAGCGGGGGCAGGGCGGCTGGGTCTCCGGCGCAAAGGCCGTGAAGACTACACTGACCCCGCGCTGAACGCCTGTGGTCGGGAGCACAGCGCCGACCGAGGCGACCGCCTTGCGAAAGACGGGCGCGCTGTTGGCGCTGATCGTCAACCAGGCACGCGCCGCGCCATTGGCGGCCAGCATCACCTGCGCCGGCGTGATGCGGACATTGACCCCAATCGGCGGCGCGCCCAAGCCGGTTGCAAAGTCGAGGCAGCAGGTCGCGCCCAGATCGACCGGCCCCGCATAGCGGTTGACCGAGGTGATATCGACCGTGACCGTGACGCTTTGGCCGGGCCGCACAAAGAGCGGCTGCAGCAGCCCGGGCGCTTCGCCGGGCGTGGCGCGGATCAGGATATCCGCGCCCCACAGCGCGAGCAGCGCGCCGCTGTTGGTAAAGCTCTGCACACGATGGTTGCCTGTGTCCGCCACATAGAGCCGGCCAAGGCTGTCGGCGCTGATGCCCAAGGGCGCTTTGAACTGCCCATCGCCGCTGCCGCGCACGCCCCATTGCAGCAGGAAACGGCCCGTCCGGTCGAACTTCTGCACCCGGTTGTTGAACGTATCGACGACAAAGAGGTTGCCGTTGCCGTCAAAGGTCAGACCAAAGGGTAGCGAGAACTGCCCTTCCCCCGTACCTGCCGCCGCAGGCGAGCAGGTCGCGGCGCGACAGTCAAAGGCTTCGCTGTGCAAGCGAGGCGGCGGGATACAGCGCGTGCCGGAGGTGCAGCCGCCCAGCCAGCCGGTAAAAACGCCGTTGGAAGTGAAACGTTGGATCCGATGATTGCCTGTATCCGCCACATAGACATTGCGGCTGGCGTCGACGGCGATCCCATGCGGCCCTTGGAACGGCGAAAACTGGCCGTCACCCTGGCCGGTTATGCCGCCCCAACTGCGCAGAAAGACCCCCTGGCCGCTAAAGACCTGGACACGCTTCTGAACGCTGTCGGTCACATAGACTGCGCCAGTGTTATCGACCGCCACGCCGCTGAGGCTGAGAAATTCGCCGTTGCCGCTGCCGCGCTTGCCCCAGGCCGACTGAAAGACGCCAGCGGCATTGAACTTTTGGACACGGAAATTGCCTGCATCGGCAACATAGACGTTGCCCTGGCTGTCAATGGCGATGCCTTGCGGCTGGTTGAACTGGCCTGCCGCCGCGCCAAACGTCCCCCACTGCGCCAGCAGCGTGCCGCTGTTGCTGAACTTCTGAAGGCGATGTTTTTCCGGCTCGCCGACGTAGATATTGCCGCTGCGGTCGGTGGCAATCCAAGTGGGGTGTACCAATTGCCCGGCGCTGGGCTGGCCGAACACAGGGCGCTGGGCCATGCCCCAGAACGCCAAACAGAAGATGACGATCAGCGCGGACTTGCAGCAACGAGTGACCATGGCTATCCCTCTCGCTCTCCTGATACACAAAAGGGCAAACCACGAAATCCGCACAGTTCAATTGGGGGTGGACGGCGAACGCGAAGAGATGCACTAGACCGCGGCAGCCTATTCTCTACACGCGGTCTTCGCACAGGGTGATATGATTATATGCCG
>QEUY01000535.1 GCA_003577365.1 Chloroflexota bacterium
TCCGTACGCGCGGCCCTTACGACCATAGAGGATCGAGCATGTTGCTTGAACGGCTGTTGCTGCTGCTGATCGCAGCCGGGGTGCTGGTCGCCGTCTATATGTTCTGGCGCTGGAGCCAAACACGGCGGCTGGCCGCGGCGGCGCATGTCCCGCTGCCCGCGGACGTGGACGCGCTGGTCAGCGCGGGCCGGCCCGCGCTGCTCTATTTCACGACTGCCGACTGTGTGCAGTGCCGTCTTCGGCAGACGCCGATCCTAAAGCAGTTGAGCGCGCAGACCGATGTCGCAGTCCACACGCTCGATGCCGTGCAGCATGAGGCCGCGGCGCGCTTTTTTGGCATCATGACTGTGCCCACCACGGTCTGGCTGGATGTCGAGCGCCGGCCTGTGGCGGTCAACCATGGCCTCGCCACGCTCGATCAGCTTCTGGGTCAACTGAGCGCCCCCAGAGAGCTTTGAGCGGCGGCGGAGCGGAGGACATCCGCCGCCGCTCCGCCGATTCTTTTGGCCGTGCTGTGCTCCGGTCGTATAATGGGAGCATGAGCCGGCTGCCCTATATTCGACCGGAACCTCCGGAACCACCGACGCGCGAGCAACTCCTGCGCGATCTGCAAACCTCCCAAACCCAGGTGATCCGGCTGCTGCAATCGATGGCGGAGGTGCAGGATTGGCAGCCTGAACCCGCCGAGTGGTCATTTCGCTTGATCGCCGCCCACTTGGCGACGGTCGAGCAGGCATGCCATCTGCAGCGGGTGATGGAGATCGCCTCCGGTGGCACGCCCCTGCTGGACCGCTACGCCAACCACCATGTTGCGCCCGCCGCTGCGGGCATCGACGAGTCGTTGCGCCAGTGGCGCGCCGTGCGCCGCCGCCTGATCGCCTTCGTAAGCGAGCTTTCCGAGGCGCAGCTTGCCTATATCGGCATCCACCAAGCTGTTGGCCCCATGACCGTGTTGGATACGCTGCAGGAGCTTCTGGACCAAGACCGGGGCAACCTGCGCCACGTCTGTCAACTGATCGCCGCATATCACGAAGAGGCGCTGCAAACCCACCGTGTTTGAACTGGTTTTCCTGGGCACGTCGGCGTCCGCGCCCTCGGTGCATCGGGGGCTGTCGTCGGCCCTCGTCATGGCCAACGAATTTCGCTTCATGATCGACTGTGGCGAAGGCACGCAGCGCCAGATTCTACGCAGCGGGCTGGGCTTTCGCCGGCTGGACCGCATCCTGCTCACGCACGGCCATCTCGACCACATCCTGGGGCTGGGCGGGTTGGCAAGCACCTTGGGGCGCTGGGAGGCGCTGGAGGAACTCAATATCTACGGCGGCATGAGCACGCTAACGCGCGTCCACGCCCTGATGGAGGTGGTCTTTGGGCCGCAACTGCCCAAGGTCGGCGTGTCGCTCAACTTGATCGAAGAGGGGATCATCTTCGAGGCCAACCAGTTTACAGTCACAGCCTTTCCGGTGCAGCACCGCGGCGATGGCTGTTTTGGTTTTCTGTTTGAGGAGAAGAGCCGCCGCCCCTTTCTGCCCGAAAAAGCCGAGGCGTTGGGCATCCCGCTGGGGCCGGTGCGCCGCGATCTGGTCGACGGGCAGTCCGTCACCTTGCCCGATGGCCGCACCATCCCGCCCGACGCCGTGCTGGGGCCGCCGCAGCGAGGGGCGCGGCTCTGCTTTGTGGGCGATGCCAGCCACACCGGGCCGCTGCACACCTATGCCAGTGACGTGGACCTGCTGGCGATTGAGGCGACCTATTTGGATGCGGACAAGGAACTGGCACGCGCCCACGGCCACATCACGGCGGCGATGGCGGCGCGGCTGGCGCGCAACGCCGGGGTCAAGCAGTTGGTGCTGCACCATGTCAGCCGCCGCTATGCCACGCAGGATGTGGTGGCCGAGGCGCAGGCCATCTTCCCCAACAGCCTGGTGGCCGCAGACTTTGACCATTTTCGCATCAGCAAAGAGAAGCCGGTGGCCGTCGCCAACCTGCGCCAGCGGCAGTAGCGGCTGCAAGACTGAAGCCAATGACGAGGCTGGTCTTTGTGTTCTGTTCACCTGAACCGCTTTGATCTGCGTAAAGGGAAGGGGAAACCGAGCGCGTTTTCCTATGAAGCTGAGTCCGACTGCTGGGAGCGGGAAAAGGCAGTTACCCTTGCGGAGAACTATGCTTCTCACCGGCGCTCTGCGATCAGCGCTTGTGTGTCCGGCCAGGCGTAGACGACCAGCGGGATCAGAATGCCGTCATCGTAGTCGTCACGCGTACCGCTCAACTGCCCGCCCAGCGCCTCATAGAAGCGCCGTGAAGCCAGGCTGTTTTCGGGGGTGGCGATGTGGAGGGTAGACATCCCCTGCCGGGCCAGATGCGCTGCCGTCACCTGCACCAGCGCACGACCGATCCCCTGTCCCTGCCGATCCGTGCGAACGTAGAGTACATCGACCTCGCCGACCCCCTTGCCGCCCGCTGCGGAGGGGATACCGTAGGCCAACCCCACGATTTCTTCTGATCCCTCTCCGTCCCCCTGTTCCACGGCAACATAGATACACGAATCCGGCGCACTGCCCTCGTCGATCTCGCGCAGAGTCTTTTCCCAGGCGCGCGCCGAGACGTCATAGGTCCATTCCTGGCGGCGTCTCTGCAGCGCCTCTTCCGGCATGATGCCTTCGTTTGCCAACAGAAACGCGTCCACGATGACATGGGCCATGCCCAAGGCGTCGTCGATGCGCGCGGGGCGGATGTGCATATAAGGGTCTCTCCTGGAAAAAAGCGCACTATTCCGATAGGGCCGAAAGCGTGGTGTGCACGATGTCTATGAGTCAGTAAGACACGGTTTCAGAAGTTGTTGGGCCGTACCGTGATGACTATCTTTCCTTTGGCATGTCCTTCGCCAAGGTAGCGGAGAGCTTCGGGGACCTCGTGTAATGGATAGGTTCTGTCGATCACGGGTTTGACTCTACCCGCCTCCAGAAGCTCTCTCAGAAAGACCAAGTCTTTCTGGGTCGTTTTTGCCGTGAGGGCGCCCATCTTCTTATGCCCGGTCATCGACTTCCAAGGCCCGAGGAGCAAAGCTTCGAAGAACTGAGCCTGCTTGGACCCTCCGATCATGACGTAAATGCCCTTGGGGCGTAAGGCTCGCTCATAAGCGGAAATTGGATGATAGCCGTTGGCAGCAACGATCAGGTCATACTGCTGCCCGTTTTGGGTGAAATCTTCTTTGGTGTAGTCAATCACATGATCGGCCCCAAGCGAGCGTACCATGTCCATTTTTCCTGTGCTGCAGACGGCGGTAACCTCTCCGCCCAAGGCTTTGGCGATCTGCACGGCGAACGTCCCCACCCCACCGGACGCGCCGTTGATCACGACCTTTTGCCCTGGCTGAAGCCGACCTTGATCGCGCAGACCCTGCAGGGCGGTGACGGCGGCCAACGGTACGGCCGCGGCTTCCTCAAACGTCAAATTGGAGGGTTTCAGCGCCAATGCGCTTTCAGGAACCGCCACATACTCGGCAAAACCGCCACCGCCATACGGGAAGACATCCCCGAACACCTCATCCCCAGGCTGAAACTGCTTGATGTTTTTCCCCACTGCTTCCACCCGGCCCGCGATATCCGCACCCAGGATCGTGTTTTTGGGTTTGAGCAGCCCAGAAAAGAAGCGAACCAAGAAGATGTCGGCGGTCAGGAGATGCCAGTCCGCGGCATTGACCGAGGCCGCAACCAAGAAGATGTCGGCGGTCAGGAGATGCCAGTCCGCGGCATTGACCGAGGCCGCAAAGATTTTGACCAAGACTTGATCATCACTTGGGGCCGGCTTTTCGACCTCTTCCAGCTTGAGAACATTGGGTGGGCCATAGGTGTGATAGACGATCGCTTTCATGGATCTCCTTTTTTGGTCTTATCTTTGACCTGAAAACTGTGACCGGCGCTTAGCGAGCGCCGGCCACGTGGAGTTCTAGCTTCTGAGTTTGCCGCCGGTAGCTTTTTCCACCCCCGCCACAATGCGGTTACGCA
>QEUY01000536.1 GCA_003577365.1 Chloroflexota bacterium
GATGATCCCATTTACCGGTGCGACGATCAGCTCGCTGCCGGGGGCGATGACAATGTGCTTCTCCAGGATCAACTGGTTGACAAAGGCATCCTCCACCATGTGCATCAGCACCACCGGCCAGATCGAGCCGGTCAGCAGCCGTATCTCTCCGTAGACAAGCGCCCAAGCGACCATGACGACGATCGACACGGGGATAAAAAGCGCCACCGGCAATGTCGTGAAGTCCTGGAGGATGGTTCGGTCCAGGAAGAAGAGATAATACGGGATATGCCAAGCCCCCCAAATCAACCCGACGAGGACATGCCCCCCGTAGCTTTGCAGACCAAGGGAATAGACCTTTGGCGTGAGATAGCCGCGCCACGCCGCCTCCTCAAAAATGTTCTTGACGAACTGCGGTACGGCGTCAAGCGCAAATGTTTTGGCGATGACCCCCAGTGTGACCAACGACAGCCCCGGAAAGGTGATCAACTGCAAGCTGCCGCCGATGCCGAGCGCAAGCATCGTAAGCACCGGATAGATCAGCAGCGCAACGGCATACCAGACCCCATTGCCGCGGAAGTTGGGCTTGAGGCCGAAATCCGCCCAGCCGTCGCCCGCAAAGGCCCGCAGCAGCAGGGCGACCAAGGGCGGTGTGACAAGCCACAGGAGCATACCAAGGCTCTCGCCGGACGGGTTGCCCATGGCGATATCCAGCCCTCTGCCGGCCCAGCCGGACGCCAAGACGACAATGGTGAAGATCACCACGTTGCGCAGCGTCATGTAGCGATGTTTCTTCAACCCTACTCCTCTTCCATACTGATTCGTATACTGATGGTGTCAGGCAGCCGCGAAGCGATCCTCCGCGCCTCAGCCGCCGCCGCGTGCATGGGTAGGCACAACGTCCAATGCCTCGCCTCGGCGCAGCGCCAGCCCTTCGTCGATCATGCGGAAGATGTCATAGCTGGGCTGGTAGTCGATCAGCCGCGCCCCCTTGCTCATGTCAAACGCATAGTGAGTCGGCGCGTGGCCCGCCAAGTTCATCTCCACATAGGGCAAATCCAGCTTCTCCGCCAGGTAAGGGATCGCTTCTTCCCAGGTGAAGGGCCGCGGCGCGGCTAGGTGAAAGACCTGCCCAATCGCCGCCGGCTTGCCCAGCGCCGCCATAAATCCGGCCACAATGTCATGCACGTCGGCAATGTGCTTCTGGTAGCTGCGCCCCTGCGCATCGCGCGCCAGCACCAGCGTGCGCGGGCCATGTATCGACTCGGCTTCCGCCAGTTGGCGGCGCACCGTCTCCGCCTCTGCGCCTTCCAGCTTGGCATAGGCGCGCTGCCAATGCTCCAGATAGAACTGGCCGAAGTCGAGGATCTCCTCCCCGGCGACGGTCAGCGCAAAACGAAAGATCGTGACCGGCAAGCCCACAGTACGCGCATAGCCACGGCAGAGGTCTTCGCCCAATTGCTTGGTCAGCGCATACATCCCGCGCGGCTCCAGCGGATAGATATCCTCTTGGATCGGCTCCGGGACGCCATTGGGCAAATACTTGTCGTAGATCGCGTCTGTGCCCGCAAAGAAGAACTGGCGCAGCCCGCCGCCCAGCCCCTGCGCCGCCTCCAGCATGTTAAACGTGCCGCGCACGTTGATGTCGAAATAGTCCTCACTGCTAAACGGGCCGCCGCCCTGGAACGCCGCGCCCAGGTGGCAGATCACCTCCATCCCCGCCACGGCCGCGTTCACATCCTCCCGGCTGGTCAGGCTGCCCTCCACCAACTCGACCGGCAGGTCGTGCAGCTTATCCGAACGGCGGTCACGCGCCCAGACCAGCCCGCGCACCTCATGGCCCGCCGCGGCCAGCGTCTTTGCCAGGTTCGCGCCGATTCGCCCCGAAATGCCCGTCACCAAGATACGCATCGCTTCTCTCCCCTACAATTCCTTTTCCTACAATGTCACCGGCGTACGCCGCTCGATCTTGCTCTCGTCCAGCACGATCCCCAGCCCCGGCAGGTCGGGCAGCCGCACCGCGCCCTGCTCCGGCGCATAGACCACCTGGTGGAAATTCTGCTTGGTCGGCTGGCCGCGGTAGAGATATTCGACGTAGGGGATCGCCGCCGGCGACTGCGCCCCGGCCACATGCAGCGCGGGCAGCAGCGAATGGCCGTGCGCCACCAGCGGCACCTCAAAGGCCGAAGCCAGCGCCGCGATCTTGGTCAGCTCGGTGATCCCGCCCGTCCAATCGGGGTCGTTCTGCAGAAAATCTACCGCGCCGGCCAGCAGCAGTTCCTTGGTCTGCCAGCGCGTATAGACATGTTCGCCGGTGGCGATGGGCACGCGGCCCAGTTCGCGCAGTTTACGCAGTTCGGTCACCCGTTCGGGCGGAACCGGCTCCTCCATCCAGAAGGGGCGCACCGCTTCCAGCCTGCGCACCATCTCCGCGGCATAGCTCAGGTTCCAGCCCATAAAGGCGTCGAACATCAGGGTATACGCGTCGCCCACCGCCTCGCGCACCGCGGTCGCCATCGCCAAGTTCTGCGCCATCCCGGCCTCGCCGTCGCCCGGCCCATAGCGGAAAAACCATTTCTGCGCGCCAAACCCCTGCGCCTTGTACTCGGCGGCCACCCTAGCCGCTTCCTCCGGCTCCACACTGTACCCCAGCATACTGGCATAGGCCGGCACGGCCGGGCGCGTCGGCCCGCCCAACAGCCGGTAGACCGGCTGGCCCCAGGCCTTGCCCTTCAGATCCCACAGCGCGCAGTCGACCGCGCTCACCGCCGTCATGTACATCCCCGACCGCCCATGCCGGTCCATGCGGATCATCTGGTCATAGAGCAGCTCGGTCGCCAGCGGGTCGCGGCCGATCAAAAAGGCGCGCAGCCGCGCCAGCACAAAGAAATATTGAAAGTCCTGCACCGGCCCCCACAGGCCGCTGATGCCCTCGTCGGTCTGAATCTCCACATAGGCCGCGCGCAGCGGCTGTTCATTGGCCTGGGCAGCGGGCGCGGCCGCGGGCGCAAAAAAGCTGGCGTACTGCGCGCCCACCCCTTTCAGCCGGTTGCCGCGCGCGTTGAACTCCGGATAGATGTCAAGCTGCTGCGCCTGGCGGTCGCCGGGCGGAAAGTCTGGCCCCGTATAGGGTCCCGACACCGTAAACACCTGTACATCGGTGATCTTCATCGAGCTTCTCCGCGTCTAGGTGGACTTAACAGTAACGGCGGTTTTCTAACCGCCGGACATAGAAACCAGCGCGCGTCCTGCGTGTCATCGAAAACCGCCGCACCACCTCTGCCAAGCCCCATTTTAGGAGCGTTGCTCTTAGCCCGGAGCTAAAGTCTCCGGGCGGCGTTAGACAGGCATCGTCCGCCCGGTATGCTTGCGCCCGATGGCTGCCGCCTCGGCGGTCGCCGAGCCGATGCGCACCCCCGCGTCGATCTGTGCGACGACATCGCCGGGCCGCACCATGTTCAAGAAGTAGAGTCCTGCCGCATCACACGCCGCTTGGACGCGCGCTCGCGCCGCCTCCATCTCCGGCGGGTACGGCGGGTCGTGCGCGTCGCGATGGCCGAACGACATGCCCATATCCCCCGGCCCCCATTCGGCAAACGCGATCCCCGGCACGCGCGCCGACGCTTCGCACGCCTCCAGCGCACGCCGGTTTTCGATCTTCAGCCCCAGCAAGATCTCGCCGCGCGGGTTCAACGGCCAGACATCGGCGCGCTGCAA
>QEUY01000537.1 GCA_003577365.1 Chloroflexota bacterium
CGGCATGCGCGCCGTGCTGCTCAACGGCGCGGTCATCGGCGAAGATTCGCTCGTGGGCGCGGGCAGCCTGGTGACCGAGGGCAAGGTCTTTCCCCCCGGTTCGCTGATCCTGGGCAGCCCGGCCAAGGTGGTGCGCAGCCTGATCGCCGCAGAGATCGAACGCAACCGCCACGCCGCGGAGATCTATGTGCAGCGCGCCCAGGCATTCCGCCAGTCCGCCGCGAGCTCATCCCAAGCCATCCCATCCCAGACAGGAGATACCCCATGAGCAGCGACCCCATGAGCAAGGAACGCATCCGCGTGGGCGTGATCGGCGCCGGCGCCAACACCACCAGCCGTCACATCCCCGGCCTGCAAGCCATCGCCAGCGTGGAGATCGTCAGCGTCGCCAACCGCACGCCCGCCTCCGGGCAGCGCGTGGCCCAGGCCTTCAACATCCCCAAGGTGGCAGGCCACTGGAGCGAGATCATCGACGACCCGGAGATCGACGCGGTCGTGATCGGCACCTGGCCCTATATGCACGCCCGCCTGAGCATCGCCGCGCTGGAGGCGGGCAAGCATGTCATGTGCGAGGCGCGCATGGCGCGCGACGCCGCCGAAGCCCACGCCATGCTCGCCGTGGCCCAGGCGCATCCACATCTGGTGGCGCAGATCGTGCCTTCCCCTTTCACCCTGCGCGTGGACAAGACCGTCCAACGGCTGCTGGCCGAAGGTTACCTGGGCGACCTGCTGGCGATTGAAATCCGAGCCGGCGGCCAGTTCCTCGACAAAGACGCCCCGCTGCACTGGCGCAATGACTTTGACCTGAGCGGCTTCAACACCATGACCATGGGCATCTGGTACGAGGCGCTGATGCGCTGGGTGGGCGAGGCCAAGGCGGTCACCGCCATGGGCAAGACCTATGTCAAGATGCGCCGCGGCGACCTCGGCCTGCTCAAAGCCGTGCGCATCCCCGAACATATCGACGTCATCGCCGACATGGCCTGCGGCGCGCAGATGCACCTGCAAGTTTCCAACGTGGCCGGGTTGCTCGGCGCGCCGGAAGCCTATCTCTTTGGCAGCCAAGGCACGCTGCGCTTCTGCGACAACAAGCTCTATGGCGGGCAGCGCGGCGACAAACAGCTTGCCGAGATCGACATCCCGGCGCAGGAGCAAGGCGGCTGGCGCGTCGAAGAGGAATTCGTCAACGCCATCCGCGGCCGAGAGACGATCACCCACACCTCTTTCGAGGATGGGGTCAAATACATGGAGTTCACCGAGGCCGCCCTGCGCAGCGCCGCCGAGGGCCGCACCATTCTGCTGCCGCTCTAGCCGCTATCACGCCGCTATCCCATGGATAACGCCTTTGCCGCCTTTCCTGAGATCGAAACCGACCGGCTGCTGCTGCGCGAGATCATGCCGGAAGATGCCCCGGCCATCTACCGCATCTTTTCCAACGAGCAGGTCACCCGCTATTACGACCTGGTGACCTACACCGACCCGCGCCAGGCCGAAGAGCTGATCGACTTCTTCGACGAAAGCTTTGAGCTGGAGCGCGCCATCCGCTGGGGCATCACCCGCCAAGAGGATGGCGCGCTGATCGGCACCTGCGGCTATGTCTGGCTGCGCACCTACCGCGGCGAGATTGGCTATGACCTGCACCCCGACTATTGGGGCCAGGGCTATATGCAGGAAGCGTTGGATGCGATCGTCGATTTCGGCTTTAGCGAGCTGGGCCTCAACCGCGTCGAGGCGCTGGTCATGGTCGAAAACGCCGCGTCTGCCCACCTGCTGCGCCGCCTGGGTTTTCAAGAGGAGGGCATCCTGCGCCAGCACGACTTTTTCAAAGGCCAGTTCCACGATATGCGCCTCTTTGCCCTGCTCGCCCAAGACTACTACGCCGAGTAGCAAGTGCCGCCAAACCGGCCGTCTCGGCGGGTCTGCTGCTGGCGCGTCTTTGGGATCGACGGTAAGATGATCCAGGAGGGTGGGGCAAACGGGGCGGCAGGACGTTCAGATAGGAGACAGCACCGGCAGGCTGCGGCGTATATCGTAAATAGGAGGACCCATGAGCAAGCGCAAGTCGTCTACACAGCCGGCGCGGCGCGGCTGCTGCCTCGGCAGTCTGGCCGGCGGGCTATTCCGCACCGCCTTGTGGGCTGCTGGCGGCTGGATCGCCTACAGCCATTGGAAGATCGACCATCACCTGCCGCTGCTTAAGGCGATCCCCGCCGAGCAGGTGCGTATCCCCTTTGCCCCCGGCGGCACGCTCAACGGCTATATCGACCGCCAGGGCAGCGGGCGGCCTCTGCTGCTGATCCACAGCGTCAACGCCGCGGCCAGCGCCTATGAAATGCGCCCGCTCTTCCAACACTACCGGGGCAGCCGCCCGGTCTTGGCCTTGGACCTGCCGGGCTTTGGCTTCTCGACCCGGCCCGACGTCGACTACACCCCCGATCTCTTCGCGCAAGCCGTGCTGGCCGGGCTGCAGCAGTTCGACGGCGCGCCCGCCGATCTCATCGCGCTCTCGCTGGGCAGCGAATTCGCCGCCCAGGCGGCTCGGCAGCGCCCCGACCTGGTGCACAGCCTGACCTTGCTCTCGCCCAGCGGCCTCGGCCAGCGGCCCCAAGGGATGCCGGACGACCGGCAGCGTACGCAGCGAGTATACCGCCTGCTCCGCATCCGGCTCTGGGCGCGGCCGCTCTACGACCTGTTGACCACGCGGCGCGGCATCAACTATTACCTCAAAAAGAGCTTCACCGGCCCCGTCGACCCAGGGCTGGCCGATTACGCCTATGCCACGGCGCACCAGCCCGGCGCAGAGTATGCCCCGTTAGCCTTTATCAGCGGCAAGCTCTTTACGCCGGATGCGATGCGCGCTCTTTACAGCCAGGTCACGACGCCCACCTTGGTGATCTACGACCAAGATGCTTATGTCAATTTCGACCTGCTGCCCGACCTGCTGCGCCAGAACCCGGCCTGGCGCGCCGAGCGCATCGCCCCGACCAGGGGGCTGCCGCACTTTGAGCAACTCGACGCCACCGCCCAGGCCATCGACCGCTTTTGGAAACAGCTTGAAACAGAGAATCAAACAGGACGTGAATAGTAGACCCATGACCTCACATCGCCCCGTGCGCCCCACATGCCCCGTGCGTGTCGTCGCGCTCGACCTGGACGATACCCTGCTGCGCAGCGACGGCACGATCTCGCCGCGCACTGTCGATCTGTTGCGCGCCTGGCGCGCCGCCGGCCACTACGTCGTCATCGCCACAGGCCGCCCGCCGCGCAACATCGCCGAGGCGCTGCCCGACGACTTCCACCAAGTGCCGTGGATCACCTATAACGGCGCGCTCGTCTTTGAAGACGGCGTCAAAATCTATGAAAACCTGATGTCGGTGGAAGATACCCGGCAGATTGTCTCGCTGGTGCAAGATTCGCTGCCAAGCTGCACGCTGGGGCTGGAGATCGACGACATCCTCTATCTCAACCAGGCGGCCAAGCGCCCCGTCGCCTATCAACTGGCGAACCTGATTGAGATCGCCAGCGCGCCTTCGGCCAAGGTGCTCTTCTGGCATAACGACTTTGCCGCGCTCGATCCGCTCCTGAGCGGTCTGCCTGCCGGGGCGCGCGCCCTGCTCTCCGACAAATACAGCTTGGTGCAGATCCTGGCCGCCTCGGCGGACAAGGCCGAGGCGCTGCGCTTTGTGGTC
>QEUY01000538.1 GCA_003577365.1 Chloroflexota bacterium
GGCGCGTATGGCGCGTTCTGCCGGTTCAGCAAACAGTCCGGGGTGTGGACCTATCTCTCCTATCGCGACCCAAATGTGCTGGCGACGCTGGATGTTTATGACGGCACGGCGGAGTTTCTGCGTAAGCTGGCGCTGAGCGATGACGAGTTGACCAAGAGCATCATCGGCGCCATCGGCGTGCTGGATGCCTATGAACTGCCCGACGCCAAGGGCTATACATCGCTGGTGCGCCATCTGTTGGGAGAGAGCGATGAAAGCCGCCAGCAGACGCGCGACGAGGTGCTGGGCACGACCGCGGCGGACTTCCGCGCCTTTGCCGATGTGCTGGATGCAGTGGCGGCGCAGGGCCGTGTGGTGGTGCTGGGCGCGCACGAGGCGCTGGCCCAGGCCAATGAGGCGCGCGGCGATTTCCTGACGCTGCAGCGGGTGCTATAGAGCGGAAATCTTCTGCCCACGCCGTTTTGTCAGCTTACTGACGCATTGGGAAGCGGGCGAGTATGGTAGAGTAGGCTTGGTGAATTCGCTGGGGGTCGCCCAGCACATGGCCGGCGGCTTCGACCCAAGCGTGGGCTGCGACCGCGCCGCCCTGCGGCTGTACGCCCAGGACGATGGCCGCGTCGATCCCGGCGCGGCGCAGCAGCCACCACAGCGTCACGGCGCGCGGCAGACAGGTGGCCGGCAGGGGGTGCAGGTTGGCGACGGCGACAAAGAGATCGGCAATATGCTTGGCTTGGCGGCGCGCATCCGGCGCAGGCGGGACGGCGCGGGGGGTGAGGCGGGCCAGCAGGCTGACGACACGCTGCATGGGCAGGAGCCTGAGCAGCAGCGTGGTAAGCGCCAGCAGCAGCGCGCCGCGCCACGCCAGGCCGCGGTCGGCGGGTGACAGCCGCCGGTAGCCCTGCCAGCGCCGCAGCAGCGCGCGGCCCAGGTCAGCGGCCACCGGCTCCCTGCTCGGTCTCCTGCATCACGAGCAGCCGGTGCTGCAGCAGTTGGTCGATCAAGGCGTCGAGGTCGCGGCGCAGCACGTCCGGCTCGACTTCGTACTCCGCCAGCAGGAGTTCAGCCGCCTGGCCGATCGAGTCGGCCTGAGTCAA
The DNA here is from genome assembly GCA_003577365.1 of Chloroflexota bacterium. GTDB lineage: Bacteria > Chloroflexota > Anaerolineae > Caldilineales > Caldilineaceae > QEUY01. The sequence goes on from QEUY01000538.1 coordinate 1,095, forward strand.
GACCGTCCACATGCGTGTGCCGACGCGGTTGAGGCCGAAATAGGTTTCGGTCTCCAAATGGAGCAAGACCGATTCGCCATCGTCAAAGGGTTTGTGAATTACGGTCTCCGGCGCGCGCAGCCGGGTGGAAGATGCAAGGGGCATGGTTACGTTCTCAGTCTGGCGCAGGCCTGTGGGCATGGCACACGATGGGCTGTATCTGGACGATGGAACACGGTCGCCGCGGCGGGCGCGATAGCGCCCGCGCGACGATGCCACTGACGATGCCATTATAGTGCAGCCGCGGGAATCTTCACAGCCCACCGGGCGCGCGACGAGAGGAGCAGACGGCGCTTGTCTGAATATCGTGATCGGAAGTGGGGCGACTTGGGGGGATTGGGTCTGCGCCTGCTGTGCGCCGGGTGGGTCGCTCTGGCGGCGCTCGGCGCGCTGATTGTGCCTGCGCAGGCCAAGGTGACGGGGACGACCTGCGCGCCGATGCCGCCCTTTGCTGCGCCCCATGAGCGTTTTGGCGTCAACGTGATCCGCGATTATGGCAAAGCCGCGCGCGATTATGACATGCTCCAGACGCGCACGGGCTGGTATCTGGACTATGCCACGACCGGCGCGACCCGCCAGCCGGTGACCTATGTGCGCGTCCTGCGTATCGGTGATCTGGCGACATCCAACTGGCGCAGCATCGTCGAAGACGCGCTGACCGGCCAGCGCGGTGCGCTCTGGTTTATCGGCAATGAGACCGACCGCTACAGCCAAGATGGGATGCCCGCCGACGAGTATGCGCGCATCTATCACCGCACCTACACCTATATCAAAGAGCTGGACCCCACGGCGGCGGTGGGCAATGCCGCCATCATCCAGGCCACGCCGATCCGCCTGCGTTATCTGGATGCCTTTGTGCGCGCGTATGTAGACCTGTATGGCAACAGGCCGCCGGTAGACTATTGGAATATTCACAATTTTGTCTTGCGCGAGGAATTGAATTCGTGGGGCGCGAGCATCCCGCCAGGACAAGAGGCCTATGCCGGTGAAGGGAAGCTGTATGAGGTCTGGCAGCACGGCGATATTGAGATCTTCAAGAGCCATATCTTCGCCTTTCGCCAGTGGATGGCCGCCAACGGCTATCGCAATGTGCCGTTGACCGTGAGCGAGTATGGCATCCTCATGCCGCCGGACTACTGGGCCGCAGCGGACGGGTCACGCGTCTACGATTATTCCTTTGTGCGCGACTTTATGCTGGCGAGCTTCGACTTCTTCCTCACCGCCACCGACCCCGCCACCGGCTACCCACAAGATGGCAATCGTCTGGTGCAGAGCTGGGCCTGGTTTAGCCTGAATGACCGGATATTTGACCAGGCCACGCAGCGCGGCTCCAACGGCAATCTGCTGGACCATGACACGGGCGCGCTGATGGCGCTGGGCCAGGACTTGGCGAACTACCTGGCCCCCCTCTACAGCGACTATCGTGATCTGGCCGTGCGCCAGATCACGGTGACACCGCCCGAGGTGGCAGACGGCCAGACGCCTGGCACAATCGAGGTCGAGGTCTGGGCTCAGAATCGCGGCAACCTGGCCGCCAGCAATACCAAGGTGCAGGTCTGGTGGGAACGGGGCAGCCAAGGCCGGGTGCTGGTAGGTGAGCGCACGCTGAAGAGCATCGCCGCGCGTTGCAACCAGATGGCCGTCGTCAAATTCTCATGGCAGCCTGGCTCACTGCCGCCCGGCGGGGTCACGCTGACGGCGGAGGTCACTGTGGGCGCCGGCGAAAGCGATCTCTTGGCCGACAACAACCGCGCCCAGATTCGTTTTTTGGCTGGCCCCTTGAACATCGTGTCCACGGTCTATCTGCCCGCGCTTTTCCAATAAATATGCTAGACATGCTCGATATGCAAGTGGCAGTGCACGATCAAGGCCTTGAACCGGCGCTGGCATGGGGCTGGGGTTTGTGATAGGCAAAGGGCGTTTCGCGTAGACTATTTGGCAAGCCTTGGGCCATCTGCTAAGATGCGTCGTGGCAGGCGCGGCTCAGACCCTGCGACCCCGATAGGCGCATAGGCAGCGAGTGGGTACAGATGATGCCAGGGCAGCGTGATGATCGAGAGCGGCATGAACGGTTAGGCTATGGGCGGGCAGAGCAACCTGATCACCTGGTTGGCGATTGGCGTCATCGCGATCGGCATTGCTGCGATCGTAGCGATCAGCGCGCAGTCGACGCCTGAACTGGAGGCCTTGCCCACCAAGGTCGTGAGCCTGGCGACCGCCACGCCCGAGCCGCCGACATCGACGCCGACGCCCATCCCGACCGTGGCGCTGCCCACACCCACCTCGACGCCGATCCCGCTGCAACTGCCCGATGTGCCGCCGCCGCCCGGCGGCCAAGTGCTGCTCCTGACCCCTGTCGCCGCCGGCATGGTGGGCTGGAGCCAGAGCGATGACGTCCGCCCCAACTATTTTGGCGATTTTAACATCTATGCCGGCTTCTACGATGGGCAGGTGCGCGTTGGCGCGTTCCAGTTCGATCTGTCGGCAGTGGCCCCTGGCACGCCGATCTTGCATGCCGACTTGACCCTGATGGGGTTGTCTGCCGGTTTGCGCGGCGGCCTCTTTGGTCTTCCCGTTGAGTCCTGGCGATCTGGCGCGCGGCCAGCCGAACACGGTCTTTTTCCCGCCGGAGGCGCTGCCGCTGCTGGAGGCGCGCACCTACAGCGGCCAGGTCTCCTTTCGGGTGGTGGGGCCGGAGAGCGCTCCCAACAGCCTCTTTGCCTGGGACAGCGGCTTTGGCGGAGAGTCGCTCAACCGGCCCCCGCTGCTGCGCATCGTGGCCGGGCCTGCGCCCGAAGTCCCGCCGCCGTCGCCCACCCCCAAGCTGGTGATCGTGCCGCCGCAAGAGGGTGAGAACCTGATCGCGCTGGCCGCCGTCCGCCTGACCGAGACGGCGCAGGTCACGCCCTACAGCGGCGAGGGGACCCCAACGCCCTCGGCGACGCCGACGCCGCTGCCGCCCAACTGGGTGACGCCGCTGATCATCACCAACACGCCGGCGCCGGAAAACGAGGCGACCGCGGTCTGGCAGCTTTCGATCGCCACCGCGCAGGCGATTGTGATGGGGACGCCGACGCCGCTGCCCATCAATGTCTGGACGGCCACGCCGACCCCGCCCACGCCGGACGCAACGCCGACGCCGCCCTTTATCCTGTCGTCCGACCTGACGCCGACGCCGACGCCGACCGCCACCCCCACCGGTCTGCCCGATTATCTGCGCGGCAAGATTTTATTCTGGTCGGACCGCACCGG
>QEUY01000539.1 GCA_003577365.1 Chloroflexota bacterium
GGGGGGAAGACCGTCTACGTTTCACCCTTTGCTTGACGAAGCCGATCGCCGCGTGTACACTGTCCATAAGTCCTGCTCCTGTGTCCATCGGCGGCATCCTACGCTGCGAGGCTACAGCGCGCTAGGCAATCACTGCCGGCAAGCGACAGCGCAAGACCGGCAGGAATCGCACAACCGCCCCGAAGGGCAGGAAGCTAACCTATGTTCTCCGAGTCTGGCCGCAAACTCTTTGCCAAGCCTGTTGCGGGCCTGGTCCACTGGCTCCAGAAGACCGGCGTCACCCCCAACGCGTTGACCTATACCGGCTTTCTGCTCACGGTGCTCACGGCGATTTTGCTGGCCTGGGGCCATTTCCGTCTCGGCGCGCTGCTGTTGCTGGTGGCCGCCTTCTTCGATATGCTCGACGGCGCGCTGGCGCGCCTCTCCGAGCAATCCAGCACCTTTGGCGCATTTCTTGACAGCACTCTGGATCGCTATTCCGAGAGCGTCACCTTCTTGGCGCTGGCGCTCTTCTACTCGCACGATTCATCAACTCGTACTGAATTGGTGCTTGTGTTCGTCATCTTGATTGGTTCGCTGATGGTGAGCTACACCCGCGCCCGCGCCGAGGCGCTCAACATCGAATGCAAGGCCGGGATGCTGCAGCGGCCCGAACGGATCGTTCTCTTACTGGTTGGGTTACTGAGCGGATGGATGCTGCCTGTTTTGTGGATCATGGCGATCTTGACCAACGTCTCGGCGCTGCAGCGCATCTACGAGGTCTATTGGCGCACGGCGCGGCGGGCCGACGCGGCCAACAAAACGCCGGCCAACAAGATCGTCAACTCCGGCGACAACCGCCCGGCGCAGAGCTAATGCCCGACGCCAGCCCCCTTGCCCCCCGCCGGCGTTCCGCAGCGGGAGGGTGGATCTTTTTGCGTGCGGCCCTTGCGTCTTCTGCTCCGTTTGGCGCAAATTGGCCGTATTTTTTTTGAGTCTGGTTCGTCATGATGCACAGAGGGCCTTCGCACGTTAGTCTAACCGATGAGCTGAAATTGCTAAGGGATTGCACGGAAGAGGAGCTACTCGCACAGGCCGTTGATTTCGACGAGGCGGCGCTCAGTGAACTGTACGACCGATACGAACTGAAGATCTACAACTACATCTATCGGCGCACCAGTGACCAGGCGCTCTCCGAGGATTTGACGGCGCAAGTGTTCTTAAAGATGCTGGAAGCTATCCACAACGAACGCGCATGGCACAGTTCGTTTTCCGGATGGCTCTACCGCATCGCCCATAATCTGGTCATCGACCACTATCGCGCACGCGACCGCCAGAAACAGATCTCGCTGGACGAGACGCCGCATATGCCCGACATGGGCCTTAGCCCCGTCCGCGCCGCCGAGATCGCACTCGATGGAGAAGCCCTGCGGGCGGCCATCCGCCGCCTGACGGACGAGCAGGCCCAAGTCATCAGCCTGCGTTTTCTGGAGGGGTATAGCTTTGGCGAGATTGCGGAGTTGTTGGACAAGACCGAAGGCGCGGTCAAAGCCCTTCAACACCGAGCCGTAGCAACCCTACGCCAGTTGTTGGTACATGAGGCAGAATAACCGCGCAGCCTGTCTGCGCTCACAAATACAATCTGTGCAGTTCAGTATGCAGTGTTGAGTCACCGTTGTTGCTGGATGCGAGACCGAGCCGAACTCAACCGGAAAGTTCAAGAGTGGTCCTATGAATCGGAATCACAGGGTGCCGCACTTCAATTCTGATGATCTCTTTGCCGAGGCCGTCACCCGCTTAGAAGCGGGCGAGGCGCTCGACAAGATCCTCGCGTCCTACCCTGCGGCCATGCGCGACGAGCTGTTCGACATGCTCTCCATTGTCCAAGTCGCGCGCGAGCTGGGCCAGGCGCCCATCCCGCGCCCGTCCACTGCCCGCCGCGCCGCGGCCAAACAAAACTTCCTGGCCGCCGCCGCCCAGATGCGCGAGGCACAGCAGCGCGCAGCCCCCGTGCCGCCAGTGACAGCGCCGCCAGCCCCCGCGCAGACGCCGCGCAGCGCGCCCCGGCGCAAACCCGCGGCCCGCACCGGTCTCTGGGAACGCTTTGTCGACGGGTTCCAGTCGATCTTTTCCAACCGCTCTTTGCGCCTTGCGCCCATGATCCTGGTGCTGGCCCTGGTGCTGCTGAGCACCTCCACCTTGGTGACCATGGCCCAGACCGCCGTGCCCGGTGATTTAGCCTACAGCTTCAAGCAGTGGATCCGCAAACAGGAGCTCGAGTTCGCGCCGCCCGACCGCCGCGCCCTGGTGCGCCAAGAACAGGAGCGCGAGCTGGCCGCCGACGTGGCACGCGCCGCCGAACGCGCCGACCAGAACAGCGCCATCATCCAGGCCGAAGACACCCAGATCTACTATGGGCGCAATGGCCGGCTCCTCAAAATCGGTGGGCTGACCGTGGTGGATCGCTACCAGCCGGACGCCAACATCGAGACCTTCAAGCCGATGACCGTCGAAGGCGACCTGCAGCCGGGCGCCCAGGTGAAGATCACCTACCAGATCCTGCCCGGTCAAAGTGACACTGTCCAGGGCATCGGCTTGACCGTGGTCGGCCCGCCCGCCGAAACCAGCGGCGTGCAGCCCGGCCAGGCCGAGGCCATCCAACCCCAGGTGGTCGGCTGCACCGTCAACCAACCCGAAGGGTGGGTCCCCTACGAGGTCAAGGCCGGCGACAACCTGACCTTCCTCGCCATGCGCGGCGGCACGACGGTGGACAAGATCATGCAGGCCAACTGTCTGGAGGATGAGATCATCCTTATCGGGGCCAAGCTCTATGTCCCCGCCGGCTCGCTCAAGACCGATGGGCCGTTGCTGCGCTGCGGTGCGCAAGTGCCCAAGGATTGGGCGCTGTACGAAGTGCAGCCGGGCGATAACCTCACCGTCATCGCCGAGCGCAGCGGCGTCACCGTCACCGACATCATGTCCGTCAACTGTCTGGACAGCGACACCATCCTGATCGGGTCGCAGCTCTATATCCCAAGCGCCACCCCGGAGCCATAACCGCCGGCGCGCCCACTGTTGATCGGATGTGGATACGTTCCTAGATGTGACCGGCGCTCGGCGAGCGCCGGTCACATGGTTTTTGTCTTCGGCCCGCACCGTTCCCTGGTGATGCTGCGTTGACAAGACCATGCCTCCGCGCTAAACTGCTTGGCACGATGAACTCTCGACACGACGACGCTTGGTACTCATCTTCTCTTATGACCTACATAGGCTATATCACGGGGCCGCGGGCCGAACAGCCCACGGGAGTGCGTGTGGTCGAGCCGCCGCCGGGCACGCGCCAGTATCAACGCGGGAATCTCTATGCTGTCGTAGACCTGAGCGGGGAACACCCTGACCGTGCCGCGGTCGCCGACCGGCTGCTCAGCGACATGCAGCGCACCTACTACAGCGCCAGAGGCAGCCAGTCGCAGGTCCTGATTGCGGCGCTGCAACAGGCGCAGCAGTCGCTGCGCGAGGTCAATGCCCACACGCAGTATTACCCCCTCAAGGCTGGGCTGTTGTGTGCGGCGCTGCTCAACGGCAAGCTGTTGGTCGTCGCCAGCGGGGCGGCCTTTGCCATGGTGCGCGTCAGCGATAAGGTTCACATGTTCCCCTCGGAAATGAGCCTCAGCGTGGGGGGCTACAGTCTTGCCGACGGGCC
>QEUY01000540.1 GCA_003577365.1 Chloroflexota bacterium
AGCTCCAACTACTATGTGGAGTTCGCATCGCTGGTCAAGACGCTGCGCGAGGAAAAGCACTACGTCGTCAACGAAAAGGAGCGGGTCGCCACCCTCACCGAAGAGGGCATCGCCGCCATCGAGCAGCGGCTGGGGCTGGAAAATCTCTACAGCCCGGAGCATTTCGAGATGATTCCCTATCTCGACAATGCGCTGCGTGCCCATGCGCTGTTCCATCTCGACCGCGATTACATCGTGCGCAACAACGAAGTGATCATCGTGGACGAGTTCACCGGACGGCTGATGGAGGGCCGGCGCTATTCAGAAGGGCTGCACCAGGCGATTGAGGCCAAAGAGGGCGTCAAGGTTCAAAAAGAATCGATGACGCTGGCTACCATCACCTTTCAGAACTTCTTTCGCATGTACGACAAGCTCTCCGGGATGACCGGTACGGCTAAGACCGAAGAGGAAGAGTTCCAGCGCATTTACAATCTCGACGTGGTGATGGTTCCCACCTACAAGCCCGTCATCCGCGACGACCAGGCCGACTTGGTCTATCGCACGCCTGAAGCCAAATTCAAGGCCGTGATTGACGACATCGCCGCCGCCCACGAACGCGGCCAGCCGGTCTTGGTGGGCACAGTGGCAATCGAGACCAGCGAACTGGTCAGCACGCTGCTCAAACGCCGCGGCATCGCGCATGAGGTGTTGAACGCCAAGAACCACGAGCGCGAAGCCACGATCATCGCCCAAGCGGGCCGCCCCGGCGCGGTGACGATTGCCACCAACATGGCCGGTCGTGGTGTCGATATTCTGCTGGGCGGCAACCCCGAAGGGCTGGCGCGCGAACAGATGCGCCGCGAAGCGATCGACCTGACCGAGATCCCGCAGCACGAATGGAACCACGCGCTGGATCTGCTGAAGCACGGCCAGGACCCGACACAGGTGTTTGACGCCCGTTGGGTGCAGATCCTGGCGGAGAAGATGCGCGAGACGGAGAAGGACCGCGCCACCGTGCGCGCGTTGGGCGGGCTGTATGTCATCGGCACCGAACGCCACGAAGCGCGGCGCATCGACAACCAGCTGCGCGGCCGTTCAGGTCGTTTGGGCGACCCTGGCCGCAGCCGCTTCTATCTCAGCCTGGGCGACGAACTGATGCGGCGGTTTGGCGGTGAGCGCATCAGCGGCATCATGAGCCGGCTGGGTGTGGAAGACGATATGCCCATCGAGGCGGGGCTGGTCAGCCGGGCGATTGAAAACGCCCAGACCAAGGTTGAGGGCCACAACTTCGATATGCGTAAGCATGTGCTGCAATATGACGAAGTGGTCAACGAGCAGCGCAACCGCATCTATGACCAGCGCCGCCGTATCTTGCTCGAACCGTCGATGCAGTCGTCGGTCGAGAGCATGATTGAGGAAGAGATCCTGGACCTGGTCGAAAGCTTTACTGCGGGCAGCTATGAGGACGAGTGGAAGCTGGACGATTTGGTCCAGGCGCTCAATGCAACCTTCCATTTGCCCGGCGGCGTCTCTGCCGAAGCCTGGGCAGGCCTCAAGAAGGAGGAGATCGAGGAGCAGGCCGTCGGCCTGGCGCTGCAGGCCTATGCCGCTAAAGAGGCCGAGTTGGGGGCCGAGACCATGCGCCGCGCCGAAAAGCAGATTCTGCTCTGGGCGGTGGACAGCCGCTGGGTGCGCCATCTCACCGATCTCGACCGGCTGCGTGAAGGGATCGGGCTGCAGGCCTTTGCCCAAGTTGACCCGCTCGTCGCCTACAAGCGCGAAGCGTTCAACATGTATGGCGAATTGATGAACGACATCCGCAGTGATGTCGTCAAGGCTGTGCTGACCATTCAGGTGCAGCGCCAGGCTGCGCCCGTGCAGCCCACGCCGATTGCGCGCAACATCCGCACCAACCGCGACGGCGGCAACGGCGCGGCTGTCCAGACCGCGCGCCGCAGCGGGCCGGAGCTAGGCCGCAACGCCCCCTGTTGGTGCGGCAGCGGCAAGAAGTACAAAAACTGCCACATGGCGAGCGACCGCGCCAAGGCCGCCGGCCAACAGGCGCCTGCCCGGCAATGAGCTTGGCGGCGCCGCTGCGGCTGGGCGCCCATATGTCAATTGCGGGCGGCGTCAGCCAGGCGTTGGACCGCGCCGCCTCTGTCGGCAGCAATGCGGTGCAGGTCTTTACCAAGAATAACCGCCAGTGGCAGGGGCCGCCGGTCGACCTGGCGGACGTGGAGCGTTGGCGTACGACGATGCCTGAGCAGCGGATCGAGTACGCCGCCAGCCACGCCAGCTATCTGATCAACCTCGCCAGCCCGCGTGATGACCTGTGGGAAAAAAGCCTGGCGGCGCAGCAGGACGAACTACAGCGCGCGTGTGCCTATCAGATCGAGCATGTGGTGCTACACCCCGGCGCGCACACTGGCTCTGGGGCGGAGGCGGGCATCGCCCGCATTGCCGCCGCGCTCAACCGCATCCATGCCGCTACCCCAGACTGTGGCCGCACCTTGACCCTGCTGGAACTGATGGCAGGCCAAGGCTCGACGCTGGGAAGCAGCTTTGGCGAACTGCGCCGGATCGTCGAGCGAGTGGAGGAGCGTTCACGCGTCGGCATCTGTCTGGATACCTGCCACGCCTTTGCGGCAGGCTATGACCTGCGCAGCGAGGCGGGCTATCTGGCGATGCTCGAAGAGCTCGACCGCGAACTGGGGCTGGAGGCGCTCAAATGCTGGCATTTCAACGACAGCAAAGGCGGGCTGGGCAGCCGTCTGGACCGCCATACCCACATCGGCGAGGGGGAGATCGGGCTTGAGGGGTTCGCCCGTATTCTGAACGATGCGCGTTGGGCCGGTATCGCCATGTTGCTGGAGACGCCCAAAGAAGAAGATTTGCTAGACGATGTCCGCAACCTGCGCCAACTGTGCGCGCTGGTCGACGACCCGGCACGCATCCCCGCAGGTCTATGGTTCACCGCAGAGGAGGGTCTACCTAATGAGTTCTGTGCCTAACACGGCCTCCGCGCCGGATCGTCAGTTGGTGCTCAACGCCAAGAGCCACCAGGAGTACATCTCCGCTGTGGAGGAGTATCCGGCCTTACGTGTCGAATACCTAAACGGAGACATCATCATGACCCCGGCGCGCTCACCCCATCATCAGATTATTTCGGGCAATCTTTCGCTTCTTTTGGGTCATTTTGCCAAGGAAAACGGTCTTGGCCTGGTCCTCGCCGCCCCGCTCGACGTCGTCCTTTCGCGCGAAGCGCAGATCGTCCAGCCGGACCTGATCTTTATCACCAAGGCGCGCGCGGCCAAAGTGCTCGGCAAGGCCGCGGTCAACGGCGCGCCCGACCTCATGATCGAGATCCTCTCGCCCAGCACGGTGCGCGCCGACCGCAAGATCAAACTGCCGCTCTATGCTCACCACCAGGTTCCCGAATATTGGATCGTCGATCCGGAGGACCAGTCGGTAGAAATCTACATGCTGGAGGGCGATTCCTATCGCGTGGGCGGCATCTTTATGAGCGGCGATGCGATTGCCATCGGCGCGTTTGCCGACGCCCATATCATTGTGGACAGCATCTTCGCCTAGACCTCGTTCCCTGTTACCCGCAAAAAACAAGGGGGAGAACATCGTGAGCGGTGTTCTCCCCCTTTGCGCGCTTGTATCTGCGCGCTAGCGCATCACATCGGTGATCACCTT
>QEUY01000541.1 GCA_003577365.1 Chloroflexota bacterium
AGCACGCGCCCCAACGCCGCCGCTGGCGCCAGCAGCCCCCCAGGCCCAATGCCTTGGAAGGTGTGCAGCCCCACAGTGAAGAAGAGTTTATCAAGCAGAACGGCTGCCAGTTCACGAACCGTGTTCTCCTTGGCCAGCGCATGAAGCTGGCAGAGCGCAAAGATCAGGTCATCGAGCCGGTCATCGTCGAGCATGGTTTGAAAGCCGAACCATCCGCGCTGGAGAAGCCATGAGCGCGCCGCTACCTCGGCCGCCCGGCGCAAGCTAGAGCCGGTCTGCCTGTTTGCGCCAAAAGCCTGCGCCGGATAGCGCTGGCCGGCCACGATCTGCGTGGCGAGCCGGAGGATCGTCTTGCTTTCCTTCTGATTATCGACCGGTGAGCGACCGCCGTCCAGCGCAGCGTAATCATAGGTACGCAGACAATTCTCAACCAGCGGGCGGAGCGTGGCGGGAAAGCCAGGTTGGCGCTCATATCTCTCCATCATCCCCAGCAGGGCCAGCACTGTGCGCACGCTGTTGGCCTCGCGACGGCGGGCAGAGTCTACGGCAGCGCTCACCGTTGTCTGGTTAACATAGCGCCATGCCCCCAAGGCCATGGCCGCCAGTTCAGCCGGTAGACCCTGGCGCCGCCGCATCACCTGTTGGAGCGAACCAACGAGACGCTCCAGATAAGGCGTCTCCCTGGCCAGTTGGGGTGGTTCGCTCAACACGGTAAGCGGGAGCACGCGGCGGAGACGCAGCCCTCCTTGCGCATAGCCCCTCGGCGGCGGCATGAGCACCGCCTGGTAGCGACCGGCAGGGAGGCGTTGGGCGGCCAGCGTTCGGGTCTGTGCGCCGGCTCTAGGGAGACCCAGGGTTTCGGCAAAGATCTGGCCGTCGGGGAATTGCAGACGCAGGTTTAGCGGCAGCGCCTCTGGCAGATTCTGCGGCCATTGGATGGCAACCAGATCGGAGCCGGTAAAGAGGTCACGGTCGGTCGTGGCCTGGTCGAAGAGCATCTCGTAGGCATGAAGCTGTTTGGTGTAATTCGCCCCAATCGGCAACTGTATGCGCGCCGTTGGCGCGGAGCGCAGATCGGGTAGTTGCAGCGCCAGCCGCCAGGGGGCTGTTCCTTGTATCGCCTGTTCGCAGCAGATGAGCAGATCGTTCTCGCCAGCCTTGAAGGGAAGGGAAAATGTCGACGACGCAATCGTGGTCGCTGGTTCAGCCGGGTGGCGGTGAACGGCCTGGCCATTGAGCCAGATGATAACCTGTCCGTGCGCAGTCAGCCTGGCCGTGATGGCGCCGTCTGTCTGCTGTACTAATGTGGCATAGAGCCAGACGCGCAACGGGGTGGGCCGTGCAAAGTCGCTCAGATGGAGAAAATGGTCATCGGCGCAACGGAGGAGATCCCAACGCAGCCCCGCATCTTGTTCACCGAATCCAGACAGATGAAGCGGACGAGAGGTCGGCGGCTGCAGTTCGTGTTCTGTCGGGGGCAGGCCAGGCGACCCCATGCGCTGGCCGCTCTCGTCTGGTGAGAGAAGCTGCGGGCCCGCAGCCAGCCAATGGTGGATAAAGCCATCGACGAGCCGGTAGCGAAGCGCGTAGGGCGGGGCAGCGGAGTGCATCGTTTTTTTGTTCATGGGGTGTAGAGCACGCAGCGGACCGTATGGCCGGGCGCCACCTCCACGAGGGGCGGTTCTTGTTGATCACAGAGGCCGGCAATGGCCCGGTGGCAGCGCGGGTGAAAGGGGCAACCGGGCGGCGCCGAAAAGGGGTCGGGCACGCTGCCGGGGATCGCCGCCAGCCGCTCACCGCTGCGCCGCCCCAGTTGCGGGATCGACTGGAGCAGCGCTTCGGTGTAGGGGTGTTTGGGCGAGCGAAAAAGCTCTTGCACAGTGGCGGCTTCTACGACTTTGCCCAGATACATGACTAGCACATACTCGGTCATCTTGGCAATCACACCCAGATCGTGCGTGATGAAGAGGATGGCCATCCCCAGTTCGCGCTGGAGCTGGCGCATGAGGCTGAGGATCTGCGCCTGGGTCGTGACATCGAGCGCCGTGGTCGGTTCGTCGGCGATGAGCAGTTGCGGGTTGCAGGCGAGCGCGATGGCGATCATGGCGCGCTGGCGCATCCCCCCGCTCAACTGGTGGGGATAGCGGTCGATGGTCTGCGTCGGCTGGGGCATACCACAGCGTTCCAGTGTCTCGATGGCAACGGCGCGGGCCTGGGCTTTGGTCACCTTCCGGTGGAGCAGAATCCCCTCGCAGATCTGAAAGCCGATGGTATGGACCGGGCTGAGCGAGGCCATTGGCTCCTGAAAGATCATAGCGATCTCGGACCCGCGGATGGCGCGCATCTCTGGCCCAGTCTTGTTCAGTTGTGCCAGGTCGGTAACGCCGGGCGTCGCCGTGGCGCCGTTGGTCTGGCGGTGCCAGCGGATGGCGCCTTCAACGATTTTGCCCGTGCGTGGCTCGATGCGCAGGATCGAGCGGGCGGTGACCGACTTACCACAACCGCTCTCGCCCACGAGACCTACGGTCTGCCCTTGGCGCACGCTGAAGCTCACGCCGTCTACGGCACGGATAATCCCTTCGCGTACGGTGAAATAGGTCTTTAAGTTTTCGACCTCGAGAAGAACGCTGTTTTCTTCCATTGATTCTATCGTGATTTGCCGGTAGGGGCAGACCCATGGGTCTGCCCCTACCGGTTATCCATACGGGTCGGCGGCGTCTCGTAGACCGTCGCCGAGAAAATTAAAGGCCAGAACCGCCACGATCACCGCCAGGCCAGGTGTCAGCAGCCAGGGTGAAAAGGCCAGCGTGCGAATGTTTTGCGCCTCTTGCAGTAGGACACCCCAACTCACCGCCGGCGGTCTCATGCCGATGCCCAGAAAGCTTAGCGCCGTCTCGGCCAGAATCATGCCGGGGATGGCCAGCGTGATCGAGGCGATGATGTGGCTCAGAAACGAGGGCACCATGTGGCGAAAGATGATTCGCATCTCGCCTGCGCCAGCCAACCGGGCGGCCTTGACAAAGGCTTCCTCGCGCAGGCTCAAAAAGCGACCGCGTACGACACGCGCCATCCCCGACCAGCCGATAAAGGAGAGGATCGTGACCATCGTGAAGTAGACTTGTGGTCCCTGCCAATCCAATGGCATGGCCGCGGCCAATGCCATGTAGAGGGGGATGCTGGGCACGGACTGGAGCAGCTCGATCAGCCGTTGGATGACCAGGTCGGTCCAGCCGCCAAAATAGCCCGACAGCCCTCCCATAAAGACGCCCAGCACCAGGCTGATAAAGACGCCGGCCAGCCCAATCGACATAGAGATGCGCGTCCCGTAGATGATGCGCGACAGCACATCGCGGCCCAACCGGTCGGTGCCCAGCAAAAAGAGTGTGGCGTCCTCGCCGCTCACGCCGACCAGGCGCCGGTTGCCCTCGACAAGCCCCCAAAACTTGTAGGGGGTTCCCGGCACAAAGAAGCGAACCGGCAGCTTTTGGGTGCGGTCTTCCGAGTAGATCCAGGCCAGGGTGGTGGGGTTGCGGTCGCGGCGATAAGCATAGACAAAGGGACGCAGCGAAAAATTGCCGGCGCTGTCGATAAAGTGGATCCGCTGGGGCGGCGCCAGTTTGTGGAGCGCAGAGATGGCGTTGGGGTCGTACGGCGCCAGAAATTC
>QEUY01000542.1 GCA_003577365.1 Chloroflexota bacterium
ACAAACGCCTTGCAGTCGGCCTCGTCGTCACAGTAGCGTGCGCCGATCAAGGTTTCGTAGGGGATATTCGCCGGCTCGGTCGACAGCCCGTCCACGGTCTCGCTGGTGACCTCGCGGCCGTCGGCGTCGCGGATCACCTTGACGCCCTGGCCGCGCCCCAAGACAAACTCGACTTGGCCGTCGCCTTTGCCCTGCGCGCCGGTCACATACACCTCTTGCGCGCCATAGATGGCCTGAACGGCGACCCCGTTGATGCGATTGCCGGCGGCATCCAACACGTTGACGTGCAGCTCGCGCTTTTCGCCACAGGTGACCGAGCCGCCGTTGGTGCTGCCGCCATTTTCATAGACATCCCACAGCCGTTTTTCCACCGCCACAAAATCCGGCCCATCGGGCGCGGGGGCAGGCGGCTGTTCGGGCTGCGGCGTTTCAGCAGGCGGTTGTTCTGCCGGTGGCTGTTCTGCTGGGGCGGGCGCTGTGGTGGGCGCAGCAGCCACCGGCGCAGGCGTTGGCGTGGGCGGCGGCTCAGGGATATTGGCCGCCACGGCGATCGCCGTCGTGTCACCCGCGGTCTGCACCAGCGGGCCATAGACCCACCCCTGTGTGCCGTTGGCGAGCAGTACTTGCCACCAGTCCGCCTGCGGGTTCTTGCCGACGATCTCGACCTGGTCGCCGGCGTTGATCGCGCCGACGACGGGGTAAGCCGTACCCGGCCCTCCGCGCACATTCATCGCATTCGACGCTTGGGCCATCGGTTTGGTTACGGTCGTGGCCGTGGGCAGCGCCGCCGGTTCGGGCACGGCGGGGGCCGTCTCGCTCACGCCCTGGCTCACCGTCATGCTCGCACCGGCGCCTACGGTCGTGGTGACCGCGGACGTGGTGACCGTGGACGTCGTGACCGCGGCTGAGCCTGCGGGGTCGACCGCGGGCGTAGGCGGCGCGGCCGGCGTCTCGGTGGCCGGGGCCAGGGAAATGGCCGCAGACCCGGCCTGCGCTGCCGTCTCCAGCGTGGGCGGCGGCGCGTTGACCAGAAGATTGTTCTGGCCGGCATAGTCCACCAGCGGCCGCGACTGCAGCCCCAACGCCATCGCCAACCAGACCAGGGCATTGGTTTCTGCCTGGCCCGGCTGTTCGTGGACGCGCGCTTCGGCCAGATAGATCAGCCATTGGGTCGGGTTGGCGGCGTCCAGCCCCTGGAGCTGGACGCGGGCGCGGTTTAGGTCGCCATCCTGCTCATACTCTTGGGCGATGCGCACCGTTTGCGCGGTCAGATTGCTCTCGCCGGCGCGGCGCTGGGGGCCGCACGCCGCCAACAAAGGCAGGAGCAAGCAGACCAACGCCACCAGCCCCAGGCTTCGCCATCTTCGATTGTACTGGGTATGGAAACGCTGCGTCTTGGGGATGTCGAAAAAACGAACGATGTTAGGTTGTAAGGACATTGTCTATTGACCAGTTCAGCTCAGACGAAAGCGTTGCCACAGCGCGGGGCCATCTCAGCCAGCCCTATCTACCAGGCCCTATCTACCAGAAGGTAAGCCGGAAGCTGCCCCACAGGTCGCGCTGGTTGTCTTGCCGGCGACGCTTAAGCCTATCGCTTTCCCCATCAACTTTTCGCCGATGGATTCCCCTTGCTATAATAGCCATCCGGGGAGTGTCCTTCTCACCGGCGAAGCACGGAACCGCTGTTTCAAAGGCGCATGAGCATCTTTGAAACTCGTTTTGATCCGTTGCTGTGTGCCGAAGGTGGGAGTCGAACCCACACGGGTTTCCCCACACGATTTTGAGTCGTGCGCGTCTGCCTGTTCCGCCACTTCGGCCTGCTGCGCCGAGCATATCCTGTACGCCAGTATACTGGCTGACCGTTCAATCGTCAAATGTGTTGCAGTTCATGGACAATGCCATCTTGACTTTGTCAACTGCCCCTCAACTGGCCCCGGACGAAGAGGCCGCCATCGAACGTGCGCTGGCCGGCGACCTCGACGCGTTCAATCAACTCGTCGTCAAATATCAGCGTTTGGCCTACAGCGTCGCCTATCGCATGCTCCAGACCGAAGACGCTGCCGCCGACGCCGTCCAAGACAGCTTTATCAAGGCCTATCGGGCCTTGGGCAGCTTCAAGGGGGGCGTCTTTAAGAGCTGGCTGCTGCGCATTGTCGTCAACACCTGTTATGACGTGCTGCGCGCCCAAAAACGCTATACCTTCGAGCCGATCGGCGAAGAGGCCGGCGATGAGACGCCGGTCACGCTGTTGGTGGACAACAGCGAAAGCCCGCAAGACTATGTGGAGCGTATGGAACTCAACGGCCTGATCGAACTGGGCATCCGGTCGCTGCCTGCCGACCAACGGCTGGTCCTGACGCTGTGCGATGTCCACGGCTATGCCTATGAGGAGATCGCCGAGATCACCGGCTTCCCCATGGGGACCGTCAAATCGCGCATCAGCCGCGCCCGCACCAAGCTGCGCGACTTCCTTTTACAGCAGCCGGAACTATTGCCATCCAGCCTGCGTCCTAAACATAGATAATTGTGCCAATGTAGGGTGCTTGGCAAGCATCGATCAGGAATCATGAAATCATCTGAGTTTCGTCACATTACCGATGAGCTGCTGTCCGCCTATCTCGACAACGCCGTCAGCGATCAAGAACGGGCCTTGGTCGAGGCCGCGGTCAGCGCCGAACCGGATATCGCCTGGCGGCTCGACTCGCTGCGCCAGACCGTCCATCTCCTCAAGGCTTTACCGGAGCTGGCGCTGCCGCGCAGCTTTGTCTTGCAGGAGGCCCAACTCGGCGAGGCGCGGGCGACGCGCGGCCTGGCAGCACGCCCGGCCTCGCCCGCTGCGCCTTCGGCTGCGTCTGGGTTTTGGGCCGATTTCGTAGCCAACTGGCGCGCCCTGTGGCAGGCGGGCAACCCTGTGCTGCGCAATGCTGCCGCGGCCAGTTTTGCGCTGCTGCTGGTGCTGCTGGCCGGCGCGGCGCTGCTGACGACCCAGCCGCAGCCTGCTTCGGTTCAGGTGGCCTCTGCGCCCGCCGCCGGCGAAGCTCAGCCGGCGGGACAGCCCGCTGTCGCCCTGGCTTCCCCCGCGGTCACGCGCGGCAGTGTGGAGACGCTGCCCGTGGCGCAGGCGGAGAGCGCCGCCGCACCTGCCGAGCCGCCGCTTGCCAACTCCGCGCCGGTGACAGCCGAGTCTGCAAGCGATGCCTCTGCAAGTGATGAGCCTGCCGCTGAACCCGCCGCAAAGGCCCCGCCCACTCAAGATCAAGCCGCACAGGGGCCATCTGCAGAGCAGCCCGCGCCGGAGATGGCTGCGGCGCTGAGCGCGCCTGCCCCCGCACAGGAGTCGATACAGCAGGCCGCGCCACAGGGCGCTGAACCGCTGCTGACACCGGTGGCCCCCCTGCCCAATGGCGCTGCCCTTGCTGTGCCGGGCGGCCGCGCCATGGGGGGCGGTGGGGATGGGATGGGCGCAGGCGGCGCGGGAGGGGCTGGGGGCGATATGCCCGCCTATCCGGGGGATGCCGCCGGTGGCGGCCTGCTCCCGCCTCAAGCCTATGAGTCCGGGCCGGATTTTGTGCCCGCCGAACCAGCCGGTGCATCTGCGGCCCAGCCGTCGCCCACGCCCGTACCGACACCAGAGCCGACGCCGACCGCGGAAGCCGTCGC